>JAAVYC010000041.1 GCA_022790905.1 Lachnospiraceae bacterium
GAGCTTGCAAAGAGAAATCGCTTATCCAATGTGTATGTACATTGCTTTTTAGATGGAAGGGATACTCCGCCAAAAAGCGGAAAAGATTATGCGATTGAGTTAGAGCAAAAGATGAAAGAGATTGGCATTGGACAAATTGCCTCCGTTATGGGACGTTACTATGCGATGGACAGAGATAATAATTATGACCGCGTCAAATTGGCATATGATGCCCTGACCAAAGGCGAAGGTGTGACAGCCGCGAGCGGACCAGAGGGAATCCAGCAGTCCTATGACAAAGATGAGACAGATGAGTTCGTAAAACCAACCGTTGTATTGGAAGACGGAAAGCCGCTTGCAACGATCAAAGATAAAGATTCCGTGGTATTTTTCAATTTCAGGCCGGACCGTGCGAGGGAGATTACAAGAAGTTTCTGTGATGATGACTTTAAAGGATTTGACAGAGAAAAGAGACTAGATCTCACGTATGTATGTTTCTCAGACTATGATCCTACTATTCCGAATAAAGAAGTTGCTTTCCCGAAGGTGGCAGTGACAAATACGTTTGGTGAATGGCTTGCCGCAAATCATATGACACAGGCACGTATTGCGGAAACAGAGAAATACGCCCATGTTACTTTCTTTTTCAATGGTGGCGTAGAGGAGCCAAATGAGGGAGAGGATAGGATCTTAGTTAACTCTCCAAAAGTTGCGACTTATGATTTGAAACCGGAGATGAGTGCCTATGAAGTATGTGATAAATTGACAGAAGCGATTCGTTCCGGCAATTATGACGTGGTTATCATCAACTTTGCAAATCCAGATATGGTAGGTCATACTGGTGTGGAAGAAGCTGCAATTAAAGCAATCGAGGCGGTCGATGAGTGCGTCGGAAGAGCAGTGGAGGCGGTAAAAGAAGTGGATGGAACATTGTTCATCTGTGCAGATCATGGAAATGCAGAACAGTTGGTTGACTATGATACAGGAGCCCCATTCACGGCGCATACAACGAATAACGTTCCGTTCATTCTCGTCAATTATGATCCGGCATATACGCTGAGAGAGGGTGGATGTCTCGCCGACATCGTACCTACTTTAATTGAGATTATGGGCAAAGAGCAGCCAAAAGAAATGACAGGAAAATCTTTGTTGATTAAAAAATAGATAAAAAGTGGAGGGTCACATGAGTATACAGAAGTTTCAGCCAATCAAAGAGGGAAAAGTGCGGGAAGTCTATGACAACGGTGAAAGTCTCATTATTGTGGCGACAGACAGAATTTCGGCGTTCGATCATATCTTAAAGAATCAGATCACGCAAAAAGGAGCAATTCTCACACAGATGTCCAAATTCTGGTTCGATTTTACAAAAGATATCGTACCAAACCATATGATTTCCGTGAATGTAACAGATATGCCGGAATTTTTCAGGCAAAAAGAGTATGATGGAAACAGCATGATGTGTAAAAAACTGGAGATGCTTCCGATTGAGTGTATTGTGCGCGGATATATTACAGGAAGCGGCTGGGAGAGTTACAAAGAGGACGGGACCGTCTGTGGGATCACACTTCCAAAAGGATTAAAAGAATCGGACAAACTTCCAGAACCGATTTATACACCGAGTACCAAGGCAGATATCGGTCTCCATGACGAAAATATTTCGTTTGAGAGAAGCGTAGAGATTTTAGAAGAGAGCTATCCGGGAAAAGGCGCTAATTATGCGAAACAGATTAAAGATTGTACGATTGCTCTGTATCAAAAATGTGCAGAGTATGCGTTGAGTAAAGGAATTATCATTGCGGATACCAAGTTTGAATTTGGATTGGATGAAAACGGAGAGGTAGTGTTAGGAGATGAGATGCTCACCCCGGATAGTTCTAGATTCTGGCCATTGGAGGGCTATGAGGCCGGAAAATCACAACCATCTTTTGACAAACAATTTGTCAGAGACTGGCTGAAGGCAAATCCGGACAGTGACTATCTGCTGCCGGAGGAGGTTGTGATAAAGACGGTGGACAAATACAAAGAGGCCTTTTCGCTATTGACTGGTAGAGAGTTTGATTCATAAGTAGGACTTGTGAAAGAAAGGTTGATTACTTTATGGAGAAAAGAGACTGGGAAAAAGATACGCCTTGGGATGGTCTGCATGAAGAATGCGGAGTCTTCGGCATGTATGATTTTGACGGAAATGATGTGACCTCTACGATCTATTATGGGTTGTTTGCTCTGCAGCATCGCGGTCAGGAGAGCTGTGGTATCGCGGTTAGTCAGACGGATGGCCCAAAAGGAAAAGTGAGCGCCCATAAGGATATGGGACTGGTGAACGAGGTGTTTACGCAAGATGTCCTGGAATCCTTAAAAGGTGACATTGGAGTCGGACATGTCCGTTATTCTACGGCAGGTGCTTCTACAAGAGAAAATTCACAGCCATTGGTGCTGAATTATGTAAAGGGAACGTTAGGACTTGCCCATAATGGAAACTTAATCAATGCAAATGAATTGCGCGAAGAACTAGAATATACGGGAGCGATTTTTCAGACTACCATTGATTCGGAAGTCATTGCATACCATATTGCAAGGGAACGTTTAAAGTCAAAAACCGTGGAAGAGGCGGTAAAGAGAGCGGCTCAAAAGATTAAGGGAGCCTATTCACTCGTGGTCATGAGTCCTAGAAAATTAATAGGGGCAAGAGATCCTTTTGGTTTCAAACCGCTCTGTATCGGAAAAAGGGACAATGCCTATATCTTGTCTTCTGAGAGTTGTGCGTTTGACACGTTAGGAGCTGAGTATATCAGGGACGTCTTTCCGGGGGAAGTCGTGACGATCACGCCAGAACAGGGAATTGTCTCGGATACCTCTATGTGTTTGCCAAAGGGAAAAGAGGCGCGCTGTATTTTTGAATATATCTATTTTGCGAGACCAGACAGTCAGATTGACGGTGTGAGTGTCTATAAATCCAGGATCCGAGCAGGAAGGTTTTTGGCCATTGACTCACCAGTAGAGGCTGATTTAGTTGTCGGTGTGCCAGAGTCCGGAAATGCCGCTGCTTTGGGCTATGCGATGGAGTCTGGCATCCCATATGGCAAAGCATTTGTAAAAAATGGATATGTGGGCAGGACGTTTATCAAGCCAAAACAAAAACACCGTGAGTCCAGTGTAAATATCAAGTTAAATGTCTTAAAAGAGGCTGTGGACGGAAAGAGAGTGATTATGATTGATGACTCGATTGTACGTGGGACAACCTCAGATCGTATTGTGCGTATGCTCAGAGAGGCGGGGGCAAAAGAAGTGCATGTGAGAGTCTCTGCGCCGCCATTTTTGTGGCCATGCTATTTTGGAACGGACATACCGGAGAGGAAACAGTTGATTGCCTATAATCGAACTGTAGAAGAAATAAGGGATATGATTGGAGCCGATTCTCTGGGATACTTAGAGATTCCGCGTTTAGAGGAGATGGTAGAAGGGCTTTCGATCTGCAAAGGATGTTTTACCGGAACCTATCCTATGAAACCGCCAAAAAGGGATATTCGAGGCGATTTTGAGCGCTAAGCGTTACACGATCAGTTTTAGAGCACGAAAGGAGACATATTTATGTCAACAGATAGATATAACAGTCCACTGTCAGAGCGTTATGCCAGCAAAGAGATGCAGTATATTTTTTCTCCAGATATGAAATTTCGTACCTGGAGAAGGCTCTGGATTGCATTGGCAGAGACGGAGATGGAATTAGGACTGAGTGAGAATGGAAAACGGGTCATCACACAGGAACAGATTGATGAGTTAAAAGCGAATGCGGAAGAGATCAATTATGACGTGGCAAGGGAACGGGAAAAATTAGTTCGCCATGATGTGATGAGTCATGTCTATGCCTATGGACAGCAGTGCCCGAAGGCGGCCGGAATCATCCATTTAGGAGCTACGTCTTGTTATGTCGGTGATAACACGGATATCATTGTCATGAATGAGGCATTGAAACTGGTTCGAAGGAAGCTGGTCAATGTGATTGATGGACTTGCGAAATTTGCAGATGAATATAAAGAGCTGCCGACTCTAGCATTTACACATTTTCAGCCGGCGCAGCCGACAACGGTTGGAAAGCGTGCGACACTTTGGATACAGGAATTTTTGATAGATTTAGAAGATCTCGAGTATGTAACGGGAAGTTTAAAATTGCTGGGTTCCAAAGGAACGACAGGGACACAGGCAAGTTTTCAGGAGTTATTTGCGGGCGATCAGAAGACGATTGATAAGATTGATCCTATGATTGCGAAAAAGATGGGATTTGAAGAGTGCTATGCGGTATCTGGTCAGACCTATTCTAGAAAGGTGGACACCCGGGTAGCAAATATCTTAGCAGGGATCGCAGCAAGTGCGCATAAGATGTCTAATGATATCCGCCTGCTTCAGCATTTAAAAGAGGTGGAAGAGCCGTTTGAGAAAAATCAAATCGGTTCCTCTGCGATGGCATATAAGAGAAATCCGATGAGAAGCGAAAGAATTGCATCTCTTTCCAGATACGTGATGGTAGATGCCTTAAATCCGGCGATTACGTCTGCCACGCAGTGGTTTGAGAGAACGTTGGATGATTCTGCAAATAAGCGTTTGAGTATTCCGGAGGCGTTTCTCGCAGTGGATGGCATTTTGGACCTCTGTCTGAATGTGGTGGATGGTTTGGTTGTCTATGAAAAAGTCATCCGCAAGCATATGTTAGCGGAGCTTCCATTTATGGCAACAGAAAATATCATGATGGATGCGGTGAAAAATGGCGGAGACCGTCAGGAAATGCACGAAAAGATTCGCAAGCTTTCTATGGAGGCGGGAAAAAATGTCAAAGAGGAGGGAAGGGATAACAATCTTTTAGAATTGATTGTCGCTGACCCTGCCTTTAATCTGACATTAGAAGAACTGAGAGAGTCCATGGATCCGGCAAAATATGTGGGAAGAGCACCTCTTCAGGTGACAAATTTTTTACAGAATGTGATCGATCCGATGTTGGCAGAGCGAAAAGATTTGCTGGGAATTGAAGTAGAGATTACGGTCTGATTGGAACGACGTATTATGCTTGGAACAACGGTAAATACTTTGGCAGTGTTAGCTGGCAGCCTGATTGGTTTGGCGATCACTGCTATTACAAAAAAATTTCAATTAAAGATAGCAAAAAGTTTTTCCGACAGAATTATGCAGGCTCTGGGATTGTGTACACTGTATATTGGAATCACAGGTGCACTCACAGGAAAGAACACGATGGTATTGATCTTGTCTATGATTCTTGGAACGCTAATCGGAGAGGCTTTCGATTTAGACGATAAGATGAATCGCTTAGGGGAGCGTATCGAGAATCGTTTTAAAGGAGCGGGCAGCGGGAGTGTGGGAATTGCAGAAGGATTTATCACGGCTTCCCTCTTATTTTGTGTGGGAGCGATGACGATTGTGGGTTCTTTGCAGAGCGGTCTTACAGGAAATCATGAGACCTTGTTTGCAAAATCCGTGATGGATTTTGTGGCGGCAATTATTTTTGCGTCTTCTTTAGGATTCGGAGTTGTTTTTTCAGCGGTTTTCGTGCTCGTTTATCAGGGAGCGATTACGCTTTTAGCACAGTGGGTTTCTCCTTTTTTGACTGATACGGTGATTCAGGAAATGTCCTGTGCAGGTTACGTCATCATCATAGCGCTGGCCTTTAATATACTTGGAATTTCAAAATTTAAAGTTATGAATTTTGTGCCGGCGATCTTTTTGCCTATCATCATCTGTCGTTTTCTATAACTGTTATTACTCTTTGGAATTGATTTCACATAAATTTTAAAAACCGGGTTATAATGAAAATAATGAAACTGTCTCGTGTAAAAAGATGAGACAGTTTTTATATTACAGGAAACAAAACGATCATCAGATTGACGGTGCAGGGATGGCGCCTTTGATCAGGAAATGTGATACATGTTTGATGAGTCTATTATGTGAAAAAAGGAGATTTTTATGAATAATTATTATCCGATTACAGAAGTAAAGGCAAGACAGATTCTGGATTCGAGAGGAAATCCGACCATCGAGGCAGAAGTAAAAGCGGCAGATTATATCGTAGGACGGGCAGCAGTCCCATCAGGGGCAAGTACGGGAAGATTTGAAGCGGTAGAGCTTCGAGACGGAACAACAGAGTATTTTGGACTTGCAGTACAGAATGCAGTGCGTCATGTCAATGAGAGAATCGCAAAAGAGATTCTTGGTATGAACGTTTTAGAGCAGGAAAATATCGATGCGAAAATGATCGCCCTCGACGGGACAGAGAATAAGAGCAATTTGGGTGCAAACGCGATGCTCGCTGTCTCGATGGCAGTTGCGAGAGCAGCAGCGAATGCGCTAGAGATTCCGCTCTATCGTTATCTAGGAGGCTGTCACACCAGGCTTCTTCCGGTACCGATGATGAATATTTTAAATGGAGGAAAGCATGCGGCGAATACCGTAGATTTTCAGGAATTTATGATTATGCCAGTGGAGGCACAGAATTTCTCAGATGCTTTGCGAAAATGTGCGGAAGTCTATCACAATTTGAAAAAACTCCTGGAGGAGAAAAATCTCTCTACCGGAGTTGGGGATGAGGGAGGATTTGCCCCTGATTTACCGGATGCGAGGGCCGTACTGAAATTTATTGTCAAAGCGATCGAAGCTGCCGGTTATGAGGCTGGTACCGATT
Organism: Lachnospiraceae bacterium; assembly: GCA_022790905.1. Taxonomy (GTDB): domain Bacteria; phylum Bacillota; class Clostridia; order Lachnospirales; family Lachnospiraceae; genus Maccoyibacter. The sequence goes on from JAAVYC010000041.1 coordinate 6,665, forward strand.
TTCAGATTGCTCTGGATGTTGCGGCGAGTGAACTCTACTGTGAAGAAGATGGAATGTATCACTTTGAGGGCGAAGGGAAAATAAAAGATGAGGAAGTGCTTCGAGATACCAAGGAAATGATTTCTTATTATGAGGAGCTGATCGAAGAATTTCCTATTGTCTCCATTGAAGACGGTCTTGCGGAAGACGATTGGGATGGATGGAAGGATATGAGTAAACGCATTGGGGACAGAATCCAACTTGTCGGGGATGATCTATTTGTGACTAATACCAAGCGCCTCGATTTAGGAATCAAATTCCGCGCTGCCAATGCAATTTTAATCAAAGTAAATCAGATCGGAACTGTGACGGAGGCGATGGATGCGATAGAATTAGCACAGAAAAATGCGTTTAAGGCAGTCATCTCTCATCGCTCCGGCGAGACGGAAGATTCCTTTATTGCAGATCTCGCTGTGGCGGTCAACGCGGGGCAGATCAAGACGGGCGCTCCGTGCCGCAGTGAACGTGTGGCAAAATATAATGAATTGTTACGCATTGAGGAGGAGATGAAAGAGGCAGCGAAATATACAAATCCGTTTCATAAAATATAGAGTCGAATGCATAGAATCAGATAAAAATCCTTGCGAAGATTCTGATAATGTGATATACTTGAGCGAGTTACGAATAGAGGAGACTACAGGAGGTGTCACAAATGGCAGTTTTGAAGACGATTTTAATAGTAGCATTGATTTTAATATGTGTGATTGTAACAGCCATTGTATTACTTCAAGAAGGCAAATCGGCGGGACTTGGAGCAATCGCGGGATCTTCTGATACCTATTGGAGCAGGCACAAAGATCGTTCAATGGAAGGTGTGCTTGTGAAGGTTACCAGAGTTTTGATCGCATTGTTTTTGTTGATTTCGATTGTGTTGAATATAGGAAGTTTTTAAAATGTGAGGCTGTCGAGTTACCGACAGCCTTTTATTTCTGTACAAGAAACGTCAAATACCCCGCAGCAAGCCGACGGGGCATGAAATTGTTATACGCGACAGAGCTGCGGAGATTCAATCTTCGCGGTATTTGCTGAATGTCCGTGCAGATATGGCCGCTTGGCTTGTTGCTCGCGGGAATAAAAGACAGGAGAGATATGGAAAAAGGAAGTTTAGAGAAAAGAAAAAAGACAATTTATGGTCTGATTTGTGATGATCTTTATGTGCCGATGAAAGCAAAAGAAATTGCAATTTTGCTCGATATTCCCAAAGAGCAGAGGGCAGAACTCGAGGAGGTGCTAGAAGCACTTGTCTTAGATGGAAAAGTAGAGGTCAGTAAAAAGGGAAAATATAGTAAAGCGAAAAATCATTTTATAACGGGAATTTTTGAGAGTAATCCGAGAGGATTTGGTTTTTTGCGCGTGGAGGGGCAAGAGGAAGATATTTATATTCCGGAATCGGAGACAGGATATGCGATGCATCAGGATATGGTGCAGGTAAAACTTTTGCCTGGAGTTCGTGGAAAACGAAAAGAGGGAACCGTAGTAAAGATTTTAGAACATGGAATTACGCAGGTTGTCGGTTATTATGAGCAAAACAAAAATTTTGGTTTTGTCCTGCCGGACAACCAGAAGATTCAAAGCGATATCTTTATCGCAAAAGAGCATTCCGGAGGTGCTGTAACCGGACATAAAGTGGTCTGTGAGATTATAAATTATGGCAAAGAAGGAAAGAAGCCAGAGGGCAAGGTTATCGAAATCTTGGGACATGTGAACGATCCTGGAGTGGATATTTTATCAATCGTAAAGGCATATGATTTACCGGTGGAATTTTCAAAAGGGGTTTTAAAGCAAGTGGAGCGTATTCCAGATGAGGTGAGTCTCTCGGATATGGAGGGAAGGCTTGATCTGCGGGAGTGGCAGACTGTGACGATTGACGGTGAGGATGCAAAAGATTTGGATGATGCGATTACGCTGACAGAAAAAGATGGCGTCTACACTCTGGGGGTTCATATCGCAGATGTGGCAAATTATGTACAGGAATATTCTGCCTTAGATGAAGAGGCAAAAAATAGAGGTACTAGCGTTTACCTGGTCGATCGCGTGATTCCAATGCTTCCACATAAGCTTTCTAATGGGATCTGTTCACTCAATCAAGGAGAAAATCGTCTGGCGCTAAGCTGTATCATGGAAATTGACGAGACCGGAAAGGTGCAGGATCACAGGATTGCAGAGACGCTTATAAAAGTAGATCGGAGAATGAGCTATACGAGCGTAAAAAAAATTTTGCAGGAGAGGGACGAACAGGAGAGGGAGAAATATAAAGATTTCGTTCCCATGTTTGAGCGGATGGAACAGCTTGCCTCTATTTTGAGGAAAAAGAGGATGAAGCGCGGTTCCATTGATTTTGATTTTCCGGAGACAAAGATCACGCTAGATCAAAAGGGAAAACCGCTCGATATTGGGCCGTATGATCGCAATGTTGCGACAAAGATCATCGAGGATTTCATGTTGATCGCGAATGA
>JAAVYC010000042.1 GCA_022790905.1 Lachnospiraceae bacterium
GGGAATCTGATTGCATCGGATGTCCCTGCTGTCTTAAAATATACGAGAGAAGTATTTTTTATCCAGAATGAAGAAATTGCACGCCTCTCGGGAGACAAGATAGAATTTTATAATGTAGATAAAGAACCGATTCCAAAGGAGAGCAAAACGATTGAATGGGACGTTAATGCAGCGGAAAAAGGCGGTTATGAGCACTTTATGTTAAAAGAGATGTATGAACAGCCAAAGACTGTGCGCGATACCCTAAATCCAAGGATCGAGAATGGTCAGGTGGTCATTGAAGAATTGGGAATGACAGATGACGAGATACTTAAGATCAATCGCATCCATATTGTAGCATGCGGTTCAGCTTATCATACGGGTATTACTGCAAAATATGTATTTGAGGGCATGGCGAGGATACCGGTTGTGGTGGATTTGGCATCTGAATTTCGTTATCGCCGACCTATTTTGGAGGAAAATGATCTGGTTATTATCATAAGTCAGTCCGGAGAGACTGCAGATTCTTTGGCGGCCCTTCGGGAAGCAAAAGAACGGGGGATTAAGACGCTTGGAATTGTAAATGTCGTTGGAAGCTCCATTGCAAGAGAAGCGGATAAAGTGATGTACACATGGGCGGGGCCAGAGATCGCTGTAGCGACGACGAAAGCATACAGTGCACAGCTGATCGCTCAATATCTGTTGGCCATTAAATTTGCAGTGGTCCGTCAGAGATTAAATCAGAGCGAAGTGGAAGCGTTGCTCGTGGATTTACGGAGGTTGCCAGATCAGATTGAACTTTTGTTGTCGAATAGGGAAAAAATTCAAAAATTTGCCAATCGCTATATTGCGGCAAAGGATGTTTTCTTTATCGGAAGAGGAATCGATTACTCCATTTCAATGGAAGGTTCTTTGAAATTAAAAGAGATTTCTTATGTCCATTCGGAGGCCTATGCGGCTGGAGAATTAAAGCATGGAACCATTTCTTTGATCGAAGATGGGACACTTGTTGTCGCACTTGCGACCCAGGAAGAGCTCTATAAAAAGACAGTAAGCAATATGGTGGAAGTGAAAACACGCGGAGCTTTCGTTATGGCGGTTACAAATGAAGGGAATACGGATATCGAAAAGGCAGCAGATTATGTGGTTTATATCCCTCAGACAAACAGCTATTTTACGAATTCGCTGGCAATTATCCCATTGCAGCTGTTTGCCTATTATGTATCAGTTGGAAAAGGCTGTGATGTCGATAAACCGAGAAATCTTGCAAAATCTGTCACAGTGGAATAAAAGATAATAATATATTTGAACACAGACTCTTGAGCTTTTTTTCACATAGTAAACACAAAGATGGGATAAAATTCTAAATATAAATCAAGATAAGATTTCATAATACTGATTGAATTTTATCCAGGAAAGATCAGTGAAAGAAAGGAGAAGGGAATATGGACAATCAGGACAATAGGAGTGAGAGAGACGCTAGTTATTCTTACAGTTATGTGAGAGATGGAGGAAATGAAAATACAACATGGCGGGCAGATGAAAATACTTCCTATCATTATGGTCAGACAGAACATAAATATACACAATATGACACGCCGAAAAAAAAGCGGGGATGGTTTCATAGAAAGAAGGATCGTTCGTCAGGTTCTAATGAAAATTTCAAGAAAAGTTTAGTGAGAGTTGTTGCGCTAGGACTCGTTTTTGGGCTCGTCGCCGGAGGTGTATTTGTAGGAACTGGGTATGCTGGAATGAAAGTGTTGGGTATTGGTCAAAAATCTTCTTCTGGCAGTCAAAGTTCTGGTACTACAGTGAATTCTACAAAGGTTGCTGGAGCGAGTACAAAAGGTTCCGCAGCAGAGCTTACAGATATTTCGGGAATCGTAGATGAAGTGATGCCATCGATTGTAGCGATTACTAATATGTCAGAAGTACAATATCGAGATTTTTTTGGTCAAGTAAAAAATTATGAAGACGAAAGTGCGGGGTCTGGTATCATTATCGGACAGGACAGTGAATATCTCTATATTGTGACAAACAATCACGTAGTATCCGGTGCAAGTTCCTTGACAGTAGGATTTTGCGACGATCAGGCAGTGACAGCAGAGGTTAAGGGAACCGATGCAGCAAATGATTTAGCGGTTGTTGCAGTAAAGATTTCTGATATCTCCAGTGAGACAAAAGGAGCCATTAAAGTTGCTTCGATTGGAGATTCAAAGTCATTAAAAGTAGGAGAAAGCGTCGTTGCCATTGGTAATGCTTTGGGATATGGACAGTCTGTGACGACAGGAGTGATCAGCGCGTTAGACAGAGAGGTGGCTTTTGAGGATGAGACAACGGGAATGGCCGCCACAAATAGTCTGCTTCAGACCGATGCAGCGATCAATCCGGGAAATAGCGGAGGAGCTCTTTTAAATCTCAAAGGAGAGGTCATTGCTATAAATTCTGCGAAGTATTCTGATACAGCAGTAGAGGGAATGGGGTATGCGATTCCGATGGCGAAAGCAGAACCAATCATTAACAGTTTGATTAACAATGAAGTTGTAGATGAGTCTAAGGGCGGCTATCTGGGAATCTCAGGGGCGGATATACCGAGAGATGTTGCAAATACCTATGATATGCCGACAGGTATTTATGTGACAAAAGTCGTAGAAGGTTCTGCTGCCGATAAGGCCGGTATTAAAAAGGGTGATATCATTACGAAGTTTGACGACAGAGAAGTTACATCCTTAAGTGGTGTCATGGAGATATTGAAGTATTATGAAGCTGGGACAAAGGTGAATGTAACAGTTCAGGTTGCAGAATCAGGGCATTATGAGGAAAAGGAGATAACAGTTAAGCTCGGGAAGAGGCCGCGAGAATAGAGCGGGTGAGGAGGGAATGCTGCAAATATGCGCATTCCCTTTCAGGTTGTTCTCGGGATTGAAATATGCTAAGATAAAACATATCTTTATATTAGGAAAGTCCTCTGGATTTTCTATGCAAAAGTAGAATGCGCACTCACATAAAAAGTAAATTTCGAGAATAATACTCGTTTTGGAGGTAAAATCATGAGGAAAAAAAGAATTGTGATAGCTTTGGGGCATGATGCATTGGGGACGACTTTGCCAGAACAGCAAAAAGCGAAAAAAAGAACGGCAAAAGCGATTGCTGATTTTGTGAAAGAGGATTATCAGATTATCATTTCTCATAGCAATGGACCACAGGTCGGAATGATTCATACAGCAATGGCAGAATTCTGTCGAATTTATCCGGAGTACACGGCAACGCCAATGTCGGTTTGTTCGGCGATGAGTCAGGGATATATTGGGTACGATTTACAGAATGCAATTCGGACGGAATTATTAAACAGGGGTATTTACAAACCAGTAGCGACAGTGCTGACGCAGGTGGCAGTGGATCCGTATGACGAGGCGTTTTATCATCCTACAAAGATTATTGGACGGATTATGACACAGGAAGAGGCGGAAGCAGAGGAGAAAAAAGGAAATTATGTGATAGAGGTGGGGACGGGTTATCGCCGTCATGTAGCGGCTCCAAAACCGATAGATATTATAGAGAGCGACACAATAAAAGCACTCGCAGATGCAGATCAGATTGTCATTGCCTGCGGAGGAGGGGGAATCCCTGTGCTTCAACAGGAGAATTATTTAAAAGGTGCTTCTGCGATTATCGAAAAAGATTTGGCCGCAGGAAAGCTGGCGGAATTGGTTGATGCGGATATGCTTGTCATTTTGACGGGCGTGGAGAGAGTATGTCTTGATTATGGCACGCCAAACGAAAAACCAATTGATCGCATGACTACGGCGCAAGCATTAAAATATATGGAAGAGGGGCAGTTCGAGGAGGGAACAATGAAACCAAAAATCGAAGCGGCTTTGGAGTTTATCGGGAACTCTGCTGTTAAATCTGTCTTGATTACGAAACTGGGTAAAGGTGCTAATTTAGAAAATGGTACCACAATTATAAAATGATTTTGTGTGTTGCCTCGAAGCAGCACAAAAATTTGGAATGATATTTAAACTTGTTGGGAAAAGTGATATAATAAATACGGAGTAAATAATTAAATTTCATTTTTCGATGCGTAGGGAACATCGAAAATATGACAGGGGGAACTGAATATGTGTTGTAAGACTAAGGAAAAGATTGCAGCTGCTGTAAAGGATCTTATGCGTCAAAAATCTATCCGCAAAATTACGGTTCAAGACATTATGGATGAGACTGGTATGAAACGTCAAAGCTTTTATTACCACTTTCAGGATATTTATGATGTTTTGGAGTGGATTTGTTCTAGGGAACTCATCTATAAAGTGGATGTGGGAACTACTTTTGAGGAGTGGTTGATGGATTTGATGGAGACCATTGAGGCAGATCGCAGTTTTTACAGAAAGCTGGCCAATGA
>JAAVYC010000043.1 GCA_022790905.1 Lachnospiraceae bacterium
ATTGGAGGTGACTAAATGTACTATCCGCTTTCGGCACTTTTAATCGAATGTCTAATTCTATCCATTGTAACATCGCAGGATTCTTATGGATACGAGATCAGCCAGACCGTAAAAATGGCCGCGAATATCAAAGAATCCACGTTGTATCCGATTCTTAGAAGGTTAGAAAACAACGGATATATGACCGCTTACAGTCAGGAGTTTCAGGGAAGAATGAGAAAATATTATTCCATCACAGAAGAAGGAAAAAAACAATTAGCATTTTTGAAAGAAGAATGGTATGAGTACCGGGATATTTTGGATGGCATTATAGAAGGGAGGGTTCGTAAATGACGAAGGAAGAATATTTAGATCAACTGCAAAAATATTTGAAACGGCTTCCTAAAAATGATTATGAAAATGCAATTGAATATTTTCAAGAATATTTTGAGGAGGCCGGCGCAGAAAATGAACAGAAAGTTATGGAAGAGTTGGGAGAGCCGAAAGAGGCAGCGGCAGAACTGCTTTCAAATCTATTGAAAGAGAAGACGACAAAAGAGGATTATGCGGAGAGACAAGAACAGAAACCGATTGGAACGATTCTCCTGATTACCTGTCTTGCACTATTTGCAGCACCCCTGGGCACACCCGTTTTAGCGGTGGCACTGCTTTTGATTTTTGTGGGTGTACTTTTGATTCTGGTCTCTGTATTTGTTGTAGCGGTGTTTAGTATCAGCACAGTGATTGGGGGAATCAGGTTAATTGTTTATGGTTTTGCGACCATCAGTTCATCGGTTCCCGCAACAAGCTTTTTAGTCGGTGGGGGAATGATGGGAATCGGAATTGGAATCTGCCTCTGTATCTTAGAGATTTATCTATGTAAGTGGATTATACTTGGAATTGGAAGGGCAGGCCAGAGAATTATTCAGAAAAGGGAGAGGAAAAAAATATGAAAAAAATAATGAGAAATTTGTTGATAGCGGGATTTACATTATTTTTGATCGGAGGTGTTTTCTATGGGATTGGAAGAATAAGCGGAGGACAGGAATATGTGGAAAATGAGGGAATCAAGCAGGTTAGAGCTGCCGCAAAACGGGAAAGAGTGATTGTAGAAAAAGAGAACCTGGGGGAGATACAGAAGATCGAAGCTGATATAGAAGATATGGATATTATAGTAAAAGAATCGGAGGATACCTCCTGCTATTTGTCCTATAACGTAGATAAGAGACGGGGAAAAAATCCGTTATCCTATGAAGTGGACGATGGTACTCTGAAATTAGTGGAAAAAGAGGGTTATGATACCTTTTATTACGTACATGTAGATTTTAGTTTTTTAAATAGAGCGATTGGAAAAAATAAGGTGGAAAATTACGGGAACACAATTATTTTATATATTCCTCAAAAACAATTGGAGGAATGTGAGCTGTCCCTTGATGATGGAGATGTGACAATGGAAGGATTGAAAAGTGAGATACTAAATGTTTCTCTGAAATCCGGGGATCTGGTGATAGAAAATACAGATATTGGAATAGGCTCTGTGCAGACGGATGACGGGGATATCGAGCTGTCAAAGCTTTCCTGTAAAGAGTTGGATTTACAGTCTGAATCGGGAGATGTGAATGTTCGCCTCAATGGAAAAGATAGAAAAGAAATAGAGATTGAGGCATACACGGAGAGCGGAGATGTTGAAGCTGCGAGATCCCTGAAGGGGATAAAAAAATCTGACGATGATGATGATTTCTGCAAGTATCAGAGAACGGTAAAAAATGCAATTGGAACTTTGAATATTCAATGTGAGGATGGAGATATTGTCATCCGGTAAAATTCAAATAATAGATGCCATAGGATTTAAAAATGGAGCCATAAAAGGCTTCATTTTTTATATCAAAAACCGGAGATTTTGTGACATAAAGCTCAAAAGCTAAGAAATATCAGACGATATAAAATACAACAGGAAAAAGTGTTTTGTCAGGAGGTGTCTTATGAGTATTACCTATATGGAACAAATGACGAAGCTCCAACGAAAGTTACAGGGAGATCAAAAAAGTATACAGAAAGAGGATAGGAAAGAAAAATTTATAGAAAAATTTAATGAAAAAATGGAGCAGTCGTCAGCAGTTGACGAAAAGAAGGAAAAAGAGGTCTGGGGAATCACGACACTTCAGAAACAGGAAATGAGTATGGAGGAATATAAAGCATACATTTATAATGAGATCTCTAAAATACCGATTCATCCGTCTAGAATGCACGACCATATTGCTGTGCAGATCAGTGAGGCGGGATTTGAACGAATGAAAAATGATCCGGAATATGAACAATGGGTATTAGAGATGTTGAGGAAGGATTTTGCAGTCCCTGATCCATGGGGAGGAAGATGTGGAGAGAGATTTGTAATTCACCGCTTTGGCGCTAGAAAAGAGGAGTATCGAGGGGAGAGCTTTAGGATCCCACATAATGACCCAAGGGAGAGGAGAAGGCGTAAAAAGGAAATAGAAAAAGCATACTGGGAACGCAAAATGAAACGTAAAAAGAGACAGAAAGAACTTTTAAAAAAGTGGGATGAACAGAGAAGGATTCAAAAGGAATTGACGGAAAAGGCAGAACTTGCATGGGAGAATTATGTTGCTTTTTTGAAAGGGGAAAAGAGGATTTTTACAAGTGTAAAATAAATCATTTTGAGATATAGCTTTATGGCTTCAACCTGAGCTTTCATTGACAAATAAAGCACAAATCCTTTATACTGTTAACAAAGGAGTAATTATCGTGAAAAAGACAATAGATTCTCAAATTAATTACAATGAAGATGTCGTAGAGAGAGTGAGGAGAGATTTGATATCGGATCAATGTGTCTCAAAGCTGGCTTCATTTTTTAAATCGGTGGGGGAAGAAAATCGTGTCAGAATTATTTATGCCCTGTCTTTGAATGAAATGTGTGTCAGTGATCTTGCGGTAGCGCTGGGAGTCTCCCAGTCACTGATTTCTCATCAGCTCAAACTTTTAAAATTGGAAGGTCAGGTGAAGTCCAGGAGGGAAGGAAAGAACATTTATTATTCATTGGATGACGAACATGTGGTAGAGATTTTTGAAGAGGCATTAAAGCATATTCGTCACAAAATAGAAGATGTAGAGGAGGGAAAGTAATATTTATGGAAAAAGTTACATGGAAAGCCAAGATAGCAGTCTGTACGATGGCCCTGTTTTTATTGGCTTTTTTATTTGCACCGGCAAAGAAAGCAGAGGCAGCGGGAAATTATTATCTCCAGATCAATAAGGGGACAAATGTTGTAACTGTCTTTATGAATAATGGGACACCAGTTCATGCATTTGTCTGCTCCACGGGATATGCAACCCCTGTGGGGACTTTTTATACAAGCCAAAAACTCAGATGGCATACGCTGATGGGACCTTCTTACGGCCAGTATTGTACCAGAATCACAGGTTCCATTTTATTCCATTCTGTTTTTTATAATAGGAATGGGGATCTGGCGTCTATGCCATATTCGGCTTACAATAGGTTAGGGACGACTGCTTCGCACGGCTGTGTGCGCCTGACGGTTGCAGATGCAAAATGGATTTATGAGAATTGTCCACTGCGGACACAGGTAAATATTATCAATGGAGCACCATATAATGATCCGCTTGGAAAACCGGAGGCAATTAAAGTCAACACCGGGGCTTCGACCGGATGGGATCCGACAGACCCTGCGCCGGGAAATCCATATGCGGGCAATATGCCTTGGATTACGACAAGCGGGGTACAGAAAAATATTGCTTATAAAGCGAAGTTTTCTCCAAGAAATGGAGTAGCGGCATATGATTCTCTTGGAAATGATGTTACTTACAGAATGACATATTCCGGTCGTGTAAATACAAAGAAGTTGGGAAAATATAGGATTACATATCATGTGACGGATGCACTGGGAAGAAGTGCGCAGACTAGCGTTACCTATAAGGTGGTGGATGTCAAGAAAGCCGTTATTAAGGGCGTAAAAAAGAAATTGACAAAAGAATATAATTCCACTTTGAATTTGCGCAAAAATGTAAAAGCACGCACAGTAACCGGAAAGAATCTGACGAAAAAGATCAAAATCAAGATTATTTATCCGAAGACAAAAAAGGAAAAGACTTATAAGGGCAAGGTTTTCCGATTTACAAAACTCGGAACTTATAAGATCAATTATTACGTGACAAATCCAAATAATAAAAAAGTGACAAAGGTCACTTGTAAGGTAACGGTAAAAGATACGAAGCCGCCAAAATTAGGAGGCATCAAATCAAAATGGACACAGGAATATAGAAGTACGAAGAATTTGAGTTCCGGTGTCACAGCAAAATTGCGCTCTGGAAAGAATGTAAAGAGTCGGTTGATCATTAAGATCAAAGCTCCAGGAGCTAGCGGTTACAAAAAACTCAGTACAACGGCTTATAAAAAATATCGGTTTAGCAAAACTGGAAATTATTATGTAGAATATTCTGCTTCCAATCCATATAACAAAAAAGCAGTGGCAAAGAAAAAAGCAACGATTGTTGTAAAGGATACCAAGGCGCCATTGCTCAACGGAGTAGCAGGTTATAAGACGGTACAGATTGGTACGAATGTGAATCTGAAAGCTGGTATCACGGCAAAACTGGTATCTGGAAAAGATATCACGGGAAGCTTACAGATTTCTGTAAAAAATCCACAGGGAGCAATCGTCAATGTCAGTGGATCGAACTATGTCTTTGAACAGGTGGGTAATTATGAAGTGACTTATACGTCTAAGAACCCGAACAGTACAAAAGTTACGGTTCGCAAGATGCAAGTTACCGTACAGGATAACAGACTTCCGCAGATTATAATTGCAGAGAATAAACCGCAGTCTGCTGAAGTGAATACACCGTACAATGTGTTTGAGGGAGTAACGGCACAGATCGCGGGTACGTCAATTCCAGCAGAAAACATTACAGCGAAGATTGTTGGAGCAGCAGGAGAAGTCAGTGTACCAGAAAACGGTCAAGTTACCTTTACGCAGACTGGAACTTATACGATTACTTATCGGGTTGTGAATCCGAATAATCCGGCTGCGGCAACAGAGCGGACATTTGGACTTACAGTAGAGAGTGCTTCACAGCCATAAAAATAACAGAGTAGCGATAAAAATAAGAGGAGATGCATTTTTTGGCATCTCCTTTTGTAATGTGAAAAATTTACTGGTTTTTCTTTCGTATCTCTTGACAAACATAAAATATAGGATTATTATTTGATTAAACATATGAATGAATGTTCAAATGATAATATAAAAACAGGAGGAGAGAGAATGGAGAAAGAATTATTAAATTCAGGAGAATTACACGGTCATGAAAAGCATCGTGAAGATAGCCATACTCACCATCATGATCATGAAGAACCTTGTAGCTGTGGTCATCATCACGACCATGGAGAGCCTTGTGGCTGTGGTCATAAACATCACACAGAGATTCATCATGAAGAGAGAGAAATTCCAGCCAATCATATAACAAAAGTTTACATTTTAGAAAATTTGGGCTGCGCAAATTGTGCTGCAAAGATGGAGAAAAAAATCAATCAGATGGAAAAGGTATCTAATGCAGTTATTACGTTTGCGACAAAACAGCTCCGCATAAGTGCCGAAAAACCGGATTCATTGCGCTCAGAAATAGAAAAGATTTGCGATGGAATCGAGAGCGGTGTAAAGCTTGTCGAAAAACAAGAAATAGAAAATCCAGTGCAGGAACACACGGAAAAAAAGAGAGATTTATTTTTTATTTTGGTAGGGGGCATTCTATTTTTAGGGGCCGTTGTACTTCATAAGATCTGGGGATATGAAGACTATAATCTGTCGTTTTTGATTATGTTTCTAGTCTCCTACTTGATTCTGGGAGGAGAGATTCTTCTGACCGCAGGAAAAAATATTCTAAGAGGCCAGATTTTTGATGAGAACTTTTTGATGAGTATTGCGACACTTGGGGCATTTTTTATACAGGAATATCCAGAGGCTGTTGGAGTTATGCTATTTTTCCGTGTTGGAGAATACTTCGAGGAGATTGCGGTAGAAAAGAGTCGCAGTCAGATTATGGAGGCAGTAGATTTAAGGCCGGAAATAGTGAATCTTGAAAGCGATGGAGACATAAATCAGATACCAGCAGAAGAGGCACAGGTTGGGGATATCGTGCTCGTTAGGCCAGGCGATCGTATTCCGTTAGATGGAAAAATTGTGGAGGGTGAGAGCCGTATCGACACATCGGCCGTAACGGGAGAGCCAGTGCCGGTAAAAGCAGGAATTGGTTCTCAGGCAGTTTCCGGATGTATGAATCTGTCCGGTGCAATCAAGATCTGTGTGGAGAAACCTTTGGAGGAATCTATGGTAAGTCGTATTTTGAATTCTGTGGAAAATGCGGCGGCGAGCAAACCGAAAATTGATCATTTTATTACAAGATTTGCCCGTATTTATACGCCAATTGTGGTAATTATCGCATTATTTACAGCGTTTGGAATTCCATTGATCTTGGGAGAAGCATTTTATCCATGGATTTACACAGCGCTTAGTTTTCTCGTTATGAGCTGTCCGTGTGCTGTAGTGCTCAGTGTTCCACTTGCGTTTTTCTGTGGAATCGGTGCGGGATCTAAGAGAGGAATTCTTTTCAAAGGTGGTATCGTGTTGGAGGCATTGAAAAAGGTAAAAGTGGTTGTTATGGATAAAACCGGAACTATCACAAAGGGAAACTTTGAGGTGCAAGAGATTCATACGGATGGAAACTGGTCTAAGGGAGAGGTACTTTCGTTTGCAGC
>JAAVYC010000044.1 GCA_022790905.1 Lachnospiraceae bacterium
ATATTATGAGCCGCCGCTTATGCAGGTGATTCCGTCTGCATGTAATTTCTGTGAGGATAAAAAGTATGAAGTCTCCAATATGTGCCAGGGATGTGTCGCACATCCTTGTATGGTGGTCTGCCCTAAAGGAGCAATTTCTCGCGTAAAGGGAAGAGCAGTCATCGATCAGGAAAAATGTATCAAATGTGGAAAATGTAAAGCGGCATGTCCATACGATGCGATTGCGAAAAAGGAAAGACCGTGTTCTGCTGCATGCGGTGTGGGCGCTATCGGTGTAGATGAATATGGACGTGCAAAGATTGATGCGGAGAAATGTGTATCCTGTGGCCAGTGTATGGTGAGCTGTCCATTTGGAGCGATTGCAGATAAATCCCAGATTTTCCAGTTGATTCGCTGTATGAAGCAGGGAGGAAAAGTAATTGCAGCAGTTGCGCCGGCATTTGTAGGTCAGTTTGGACCAAATGCGACACCGGAAAATGTAAGGGCAGCCCTTTTAAAACTTGGTTTTTCGGACGTGGTAGAAGTGGCGTTAGGAGCGGATATTGGAGCTGTGGCAGAAGCACATCACTACGCGAATCATGTAGCGACTGGAGAACTTCCATTCTTGCTTACTTCCTGCTGTCCGTCCTGGGCGATGCTTGCCAAAAAGCAGTTTCCAGATTTGATTGAAAGTGTGTCTTCCGAGTTGACACCGATGGTGGCGACGGCGAGAAGTATTAAGAAAGAAAATCCAGATGCAAAAGTAGTATTTATCGGACCTTGTGCGGCAAAGAAATTAGAGGCGAGCCGCCATGATGTGCGAAGCGATGTGGATTTTGTGATTACCTTCGAGGAATTGTCGGGAATGTTCCAGGCAAGAGATATCGATCCAAATACAGAAAATGGAACGGAGTCTATGCACGATGCGACGGCGACAGGACGAGGATATGCTGTTGCCGGAGGCGTGGCGGAAGCCGTTACGAATTGTATCCATGAGTATTATCCGGATGTGGAAGTTCACATTGAACATGCGGAGGGACTTGCAGACTGCAAGAAAATGTTACTCTTGGCAAAAGCGGGCAAAAAAGATGGCTGTATGATCGAAGGTATGGGATGTCCGGGAGGCTGCATCGCTGGAGCCGGAACGATTCTTCCGATCAACAAGGCAAAGACAGAGGTGGATAAGATGAAGAAATCCTCCACCCGCCAAATTCCTCCAAAAGAACTTCGTGAGATTGAGCTGGATTAAAATAGGAGAGTGTGTATGAGTAAAGTGAGAACAAGATATGCGCCGAGTCCGACGGGGAAAATGCATGTTGGGAATCTGCGCTCTGCGCTCTACGAGTTTTTAATTGCAAAACATGCGGGCGGAGACTTTATGTTGCGTATAGAAGACACAGACCAGGAGCGCTACGTGGAGGGAGCGACAGAGATTATTTATCGCACCTTAGAAAAAGCAGGGATGTTCCACGACGAGGGACCGGATAAGGATGGTGGATTTGGTCCATATGTTCAGAGTGAGCGTATGAAGACGGGAATTTATCTAAATTATGCAAAAGAACTCGTAGAAAAAGGAGAGGCATATTATTGCTTTTGTGACAGAAAACGTTTAGAGTCCATAAAAACGGAGGTCGTGGAGGGCAAAGAGATCACCATGTATGATAAACACTGTCTCTCTCTGGGAAAAGAAGAGGTGGAGGCAAATCTTGCAGCAGGAAAATCTTATGTCATTCGTCAAAATATCCCAAATGAGGGAGTAACGACGTTTCACGATGAACTATATGGCGATATCACGGTAGAGAATGCAGAATTAGACGATATGATTTTGATCAAATCAGACGGATATCCGACGTATAATTTTGCGAATGTTGTGGACGATCACACGATGCACATCACGCATGTGGTAAGAGGAAATGAATATCTCTCTTCAGCTCCGAAATATCAGCGTCTTTACGATGCATTTGGCTGGGAATCGCCAGTCTATATCCATCTTCCGCTGATTACGGACGAAAATCATAAAAAGTTGTCCAAAAGAAGCGGTCATGCATCGTTTGAAGATTTATTAGAACAGGGATTTTTGCCAGAAGCAGTGGTAAATTATATTGCTCTTTTGGGATGGAGTCCGGAGGATAACCGGGAGATTTTTACATTAGAGGAGTTGGTTCGAGATTTTGATTATCACAGAATCAGCAAATCCCCGGCAGTTTTTGACATCGTGAAGTTAAAGTGGATGAATGGAGAGTATCTCAAAGCGATGGATTTCGATCAGTTTTATGAGATGGCAAAGCCTTATTTAGAGGAGATCATCAAAAAAGAGTATGATCTCAAAAAGATTGCTAATATGGTGAAGACTAGAATTGAAGTGTTGCCAGACATTGCAGATCATGTGGACTTTTTTGAGGCTGTGCCGGAATATGACAGTTCCATGTACGCTCATAAGAAAATGAAAACGACACCGGAGTCTTCGCTAGAGGTGTTAAAAGAATTGCTCCCGCGTCTTGAAGAACAGGGGGATTACTCCAATGATGCACTTTATGCGCTGCTCTGTGAGTATGTGAAAGAAAAAGGATACAAAAATGGTTATGTGATGTGGCCAATCCGCACGGCGGTCTCCGGAAAACAGATGACACCGGGAGGTGCCACGGAATTGATGGAAGTATTAGGAAAAGAGGAATCCGTTGCCAGAATCCAGGCGGCGATTGAAAAGTTAGAATCGGAGCTAGTATGAAACAGTCTTTGAATCTGTCTCAGTCTGAGGCGATTTCCCACCGGGAGGGGCCGGCGCTCATCTTAGCCGGTCCCGGAAGCGGGAAAACTCTTGTCATTACCCAGAGAGTGAAAAATTTAATAGAAGAACAGAACGTAAATCCATCTCATATTCTAGTTATTACGTTCACAAAAGCGGCTGCACGCCAGATGAAAGAGCGTTTTGTGAAGATGATGGGAGAGGTGCATTGTGCGGTTACATTTGGAACCTTTCATGCAATTTTTTTCTCTATTTTAAAATATGCCTATCATTACACAGCGCAAAATATCATCCGCGAAGAACAAAAATACCAGTTTTTGAGAGAAATTATGAGTCGGATGGAATTGGAATATGAGGATGAGCAGGATTTTATCAGTGGCGTTTTAGGAGAGATCAGCCTTGTAAAAAATGAGGGAATAAAATTAGAACACTACTATGCCAGAAATTGTGGAGCAGATATTTTTCGGAAAATCTATAGGGAATACGAGAAGCGGATGCAAAGAGCAGGACTATTGGATTTTGACGATATGCTTGTCTACACGTATGAATTGTTCCGTGAGCGAAAGGACATTCTAGCGCTCTGGCAAAAACAGTATTCATACATATTGATCGATGAATTTCAGGATATCAATTATTTGCAATTTGAGATTGTGAAGATGATGGCCCTTCCTAAAAATAATCTTTTTGTCGTGGGAGATGACGATCAATCCATCTATCGCTTTCGCGGGGCAAAGCCGGAATTGATGTTGAACTTTAAAAAATCTTATCCGATGGCGAGAGAAATTTTATTAGATATCAATTACCGTTCCTCATCACGCATCACACAGGCCGCACAGAGATTAATTGCCCATAACAGTGACCGATTTTTAAAGGCAATAAAATCTCAGGAGAAGCAGGAGGGGATTGTCCAATTTTCGCTGTATGAAAATCAGTGGGATGAGAGTGAAGCAGTGCTTTTAGATATCAAAAGGCAGATTGAAAAGGGAATTCCGTATCAGGAGATAGCGGTATTGTTTCGGACAAATGTGCAGCAGAGGATGATGATGCGTCAGCTTTTGAATCACAACATTCCCTTTGTGGCAAGAGATACGATTCCGAATCTCTATGAACATTGGGTGGCAAAAGATATGTTTACTTATATCCGTATTGCATTAGGCAGCAGAGAACGAAAAGATCTTTTGAAGATTATGAATCGTCCAAAGCGATATATTGGGAGAGAGAGTCTAGAGGAATCTAGCGTTGCTTTCGATGTCTGGATGGAATATTATAGAGAACAGTCCTGGATTGCAGAGCGGATTGATCGTTTAGAATATGATATTAAAATGCTTTCCGGTATGAAACCTTTTGCAGCGATGAATTATATTCGAAATGGGATTGGATATGACGAATTTTGCAAAGAGTATTCCGAATATCGCCATATAAATGTGGAGGAATTGTTGGAGATTCTCGACGAATTGCAGGAGAGTGCAAAGGAGTATGATTCCTATGAAGCGTGGTTTTTGCATATGGAAGAGTACAAAAGAGAGTTGGAGAGACAGGCGAGAGAGCAGCAGTACCGGCCGGAGGGCATCACACTTGCGACACTGCACAGTGCAAAGGGACTAGAGTATGAGGTTGTCTATCTTGTGGATGTCAATGAGGGGATTATGCCGTATAAAAAAGCGGTGCTCGACCAAGACATGGAGGAAGAGAGACGGATGTTCTATGTAGGCATGACCCGGGCAAAGAGAGAATTATATTTGTCCTCTGTCAAAGAATATCACGGAAAGAAAGCAGAGATTTCTAGATTTATAAAAGAGGCGCTTTAAGCGTCTCTCTTATTAGGTGTCATGGATAAATCGCTATTTTACATATCATCATACGCTGCTTCATCGAGAAGCTCGTCAAAGCGATCTGCAACGATTTCATACTCTTCGTCGCTCTCAATATTTTCGAGAGAAGGATTGCCCTCTTCATCTTCAAAATAGCGGTAAATATAAACTTCTCCCTCCTTGTTTTCACCGCCATCTTCCTCTAATGGAAGCAAAACGATATAGTCTTGATCACCGACATCAAAAATTGTGAGAATGTCACATTCCACTTCCGTTCCATCATCTAAAGACAGTGTCACTTGAATATCTGCGTCGTTTTCTGTTTGGTTTTGATTTTTGTTATTCATTATCATCATCCTTTTTGTAAAATATTGTAAGGTATGTGCTAGAAAAGTCAAGTAAAATCTTATGAGAAGAGTGTATACAAATTTTTTGTCAAGGGTGTATACAAATTTGGCGAAAACAGATATAATAATACAGACAAAAAACAAAGGCGGAGAAGAAGATGGTTTTAAAGATACAGGCGGGAGATTATAAAGATATGGGGGTAAAAAGGTGCGCAGACAGGAGCATATTTACCTTTCAGTGCCCAAAAGAGATTGCCTGTGCCGTCCTTTTATTTGATAAAAAAACAGGTGAGAGAGTAGAACGAATAGAAGTAACGGAAAAGTATTGTGTTGGGGCTGTTCGCTCTGTCGCGGTATCTCCGTTAAAGACAGAGCGATATAATTATGCCTATGAAATAGATGGAAAAATTATGAGAGATCCCTATGCAAGACGCGTTGTTGGGCGGGAGAAATGGGGAGATCTCACGAGAAATCTCAAAAAAGAGCAGCTTTTAAGCGGTTTTGTCAAAAATGAATTCGATTGGGAATGTGATGAGAATCCAGAGATTGCGGCAGAAAATATGGTCATGTATAAGTTGCATGTTCGCGGATTTTCCATGGACGACAGGGGAAGAAAAAGAGGAACTTTTTCGGCAGTACAGGACAAGCTTTCGTATCTAAAGGGATTAGGGATTACAAGCGTTGAGGTCATGCCAGTTTACGAGTTTGAAGAATTGATGGAGAGCAAAGAGGGCGAGCTTAAAATCAATTACTGGGGTTATACAGAAAGTGACTATTTTGCGGTGAAATCTTCCTATGCCTATGGAAAAGATGCCGGAGTGGAATTTAAGACTTTGATCAAACAGTTACATGCAAAAGGCATGGAATTGATTATGGAGATTCATTTTGATTCGGAGCAGACGGTTTCTTTTATGACGGAGGTATTGCGCTACTGGGTAATGGAATATCATGTAGACGGATTTAAACTTTTAGGGGCCGCTCTTCCGATGGAGGGGATTGCGAGAGATCCATATTTAAGCCGGACAAAATTATTTTATGAGAATTTTTCAAAGGAGTTGTTAGAAGAAGAGCCTTCGAATCTCTATGCCTATAACGAAGAGTTTTTATATCCGGCTCGTAAAATGCTCAATCATTTGAGTGGTGATATGATCGAGTTTACAGAACAGTTGAAAAAAAGTCATCCGGCTCAACATTTTGTAAATTATATTGCCAATAACAATACATTCACATTGGCAGATATATTTTCTTATAATGAAAAGCATAATATGGAGAATGGGGAAGAAAATCTAGACGGAAACGACTGGAATTTCAGCACAAATTACGGAGTCGAGGGAGCAACTCGCCGGTTGTTTGTAAAGAAGATCCGAGATAAGCAGATGCGAAATGCGGCAGCAGTTTTATGTTTAGCGCGGGGAATTCCCCTGATCTGGAATGGAGATGAATTTGGCAATTCTCAAAGCGGCAACAATAATGCCTATTGCCAAGACAATAAAACGGGTTGGGTCAATTGGAAAAATGAGAGCCGTTATGTCGAATATACAGAGTTTATCAGGGAATTGCTCATATTTCGGAGAGAACATCCGATTCTAACGGCGAAAGAGCCATTCCAGATGAAAGATTACAGGAGAGTTGGTTATCCGGATTTGTCCTATCATGGGGCGGAAGCGTGGATTGGCGGGTTAAATGGCAGTTCCAAATCCATTGGCATGATGTACTGTGAAGCATATGCAGTCTCAGAGGAGACAGACAAGGAGCTCACGTTCCTCTATATCGGATATAATTTTTATATGGGAATGCAGGTATTTGCGCTTCCCAAATTGCCGAAGGGAAAACAGTGGTACCAAATTATGGATACGGGAGAATCTCAGCCGTTTTATAAGGAACCAAAATTGCTTGGGAAAAATTTTTATGAGGCATATGGGCAGACAATTTCTATTTTAATAGGCAGGTAATAAAATGAAAGCATGGCAGCATTTTAAGACAATTACAAATCATAAAAGATTAGTGCGGGCGGGATGTTTTAGAGTAGGGCTCTATCGCCAAGGGATTATGCATGATTGGAGTAAATATAACCCAGTGGAATTTCTAGTGGGATGCAGATATTATCAGGGAAACATGAGTCCGAATAATGTGGAGAGGGTAAAAAAGGGTTACTCCTCTGCCTGGCTGCACCACAAGGGCAGGAATAAACATCATATGGAATATTGGATCGACTACAGTGCCTATGAAAAAAAAGGTGTATGCGGGATGAAAATGCCGGTAAAATACGTAGTGGAAATGTTTATCGACCGAATGTCCGCTTCAAAAAACTATTTAAAGGAGACCTATACAAATAAAAGTCCTTTAGAATATTATGAAAATGGAAAGAATATTTATCTTCTTCACCCAGAGACAAGAGAGCTATTAGAACGGCTTCTTCACATGTTGGCGGAACAGGGAGAAGAAGCCACTTACGAATATATCCGTAAGGAGATTTTGAAGAATAAGAAATAGAGGAGAGAGTGAATCATGTTAGACGGAAAAAAAGTGCTCTACAGCGGGATGCAGGCGACGGGAACGCTGACTCTTGGCAACTATCTGGGAGCATTAAAAAATTGGGTGAAACTGACCGATGAATACGAGTGCATTTACGGAGTGATGGATCTCCATTCTCTGACAACGCGTCAAGTTCCGGCGGATTTTCGAAAAAATGCGCGTGCGCTCTATGCACTTTATGTGGCGGCTGGATTGGATCCAGAAAAAAATTGTATTTATTATCAATCCCACGTATCTGGTCATGCGGAACTGGCATGGATTTTGGATTGTTTTACTTATATGGGCGAGTTAAACCGGATGACACAATTTAAGGATAAGGCAGCAAAACACGCGGATAACATCAATGCCGGACTCTATACATATCCGGTGCTTATGGCGGCAGATATTTTGCTCTATCAGGCAGATGTGGTTCCGGTGGGGGTAGATCAAAAACAGCATCTTGAGATTACAAGAGATATTGCCGAGCGCTTTAACAATATTTACGGAGAGGTGTTTACCATTCCGGAGGCATATATTGGGAAGCAGGGGGCTAAAATTATGAGCCTTCAGGAACCGACAAAAAAAATGTCAAAATCCGATGAGAACGCAAACGCGACGATTTTGCTTTTAGATGATACAGATACGATTATCCGAAAGTTCAAGCGCGCAGTGACCGATTCGGGAAAAGAGATTTGCCATGCAGAAGATAAACCGGGAATCAGTAATTTAATGGATATTTACGGCGCCGTAACAGGTAAGACGGGAGATGAGATAGAAAAAGAATTTGCCGGAAAAGGTTACGGAGATTTCAAGATTGCTGTTGGTGAGACGGTGGCAAGTCATTTAAAACCGCTTCAGGAGCGCTATGAACAATTGATTAAAGATAAATCCTATATAGATTCTATGATAAAACAAAATGATGAAAAGGCTTCATATTATGCGATGAAAACACTTCGCAAAGTGCAGAAAAAAGTTGGATTGACAGAGAGAATACGCTAAAAAAGAGGAACGGCAGATTATGCCGTTCCTTTTAAGTGAAAGAATACTTTTCGTTTTCGGTTTGGATTCGGATGAAAAAGTTCTCCAAGAGCGGCGCCTCCGATGATAAAAAAAGCACCTGTCGTCTGTGAAAAACTCAGATGTTCCTGTAAAAAGAATATGGAAAAAAACAATGCAGATAAAGGTTCTAGGTAACCACATACGGACACGGATTGAACGGGAAGTTTTTGCATAGAGGAAAAATAAAGGTAAGTTCCAATTCCCGTGTTTACAATGCCAAGAAATAAAACTGGAACCAGATTGCCAGAAATAGAAGGCAGTGCAATCCCTTGTCTGCAAAAAGTGTAAACCATAACGGTAAGGAAGCTAGCCATAAGCTGATACATAGAACTTTCGAGTCCGGTAATGGAACAGGCTTTCTTTGCAAAGATAATCATTACTGCAAACATCAGTGCGGAGAGTAGCCCGAGAAGCAATCCAAAAGATTGTTTGCCCCGTAAAAGGGAAGAGCCGTTTACAAGAAACATTCCAAATAGGACAAAACAAAATCCGGTGAATTTTACAGCTGTAATTTTCTCATGAAAAAGAAAAGGCGATAAAATCATGACAATCATTGGCCCGCAATAATATAAGAGTGTTGCGACGCCGACACCAGCCTGAATATATGCTTCATACAGGAAAATCCAGCCGATTCCCATGGCGGTACCG
>JAAVYC010000045.1 GCA_022790905.1 Lachnospiraceae bacterium
ACCGTTTAATCATATATTGATAGATATCCGCTACCTCACGTGCCGGAATCGTCATATTTGCTTTGATCCAATTAATTGCGACAAAGCACATCGCCTGACTGTAATATGCCGCCATATTTTCCGGCGTCAGCCAGGAATGTGGCGGTTTCTTTCCGGTAGTCTTTTCCCTGATCACTTCCAAAAGAATTTCTTCAACGCAAGAACGCACAATACTCTCAAAAGAATTCTGTCCTTCTAGCTTGCACGCCCGAATATAAAACTCCTTCTCTTTTTCCACATTGGTGAACATCAAAATCAACGCTTCCATCACCATTCCATTTTGCATAAGTGGACCAATCGGATCAATAATTTGCGTCTTTATAATCCATTCCAATAATTCATATTTATCCTGAAAATGATTGTAAAATGTCGGACGAATGACTCCCGCCTTATCTGTAATCTCCTTAATCGTAATCTTTTCAATCGGGTGTTCTAGGGCGAGTTCTTTAAAACTTTCCGCCAAAAGCGTATCCACTACACTTTTCTTTTGATTTGTCATAACCTCTCTCACCTATTTTTTATTATTACACAATCACGCTATTCTTCCTCGAATTCTACTGTCACAAAATAGCCTTTTTCTGTCTCCTTGACATCTATGACTTTTCCCTGCGTACTTTTCAATCGCTCGTGATATTTATAATTTGCGGACATCGCATAAGCGCTTCCGAGCGTGTAGTAATAAGAATTGGGCAGCTTTCCCTCCGTCACAGGCAGGATATCTCCAATCTCAAGCAGCCCTGTTCTCTCCATCTTGAACTCCATCTTGCGCATCTTAAATCCCTCTTATGATCTCTCTTTTGCAAACAATGTCGGCAACGCCATCTCACTATACTGTGTGGAAATAATCTCATTTTTAGAAATTCTGGAATAGACTCCGCAAAATCTTCCACCATATGCAAACAATCCAGTCAGATTGTAAACCGGGAAAAATTCGGTATCTCCTTGCACCAGATCAATGTTCATGCTTCGATACGGCGTACAAAATTCCTGAATTAGATACGTGCTCTTTTCATTTTCCCGTTCTCTCAAAAAATATTCCTTCCACTCTGCTTTTTCACACTCCACTCCGGCGTGAATTCCCTTTGAACCGTAAGAATCCTCCGGCTTTAAAATCCAATGATTTTTCTCGGCAAGCACTTTTTCCACCGAAAGGCGTTTGTCATGGATACTATAAGTCATCGGCACATGTGCTTTTACAAATGCCCTCTCTTTTTCACTCAAAAAGTCCTGTGTCTCTTGTAAATGAAGAATCTTATATAAAATTTTATTATGTGCAATCTGTGTCCTGAAATCTCCGATCAGACAGACGTTATCCGATTTTACTGCCTCGATAAAATCGCGCACTTCATTATAATGTGTCATAATATCGCTAGTTACAGCGCGACGGTAAACGGCATCGATCTCCATTCCATTTGGCGTATAAAGCCTGTGGTCCCGATATTTTAAGTCCCGAATTTCACAGACTTCCGCTTTCATCCCATGTTCCCTGAAGTGTTTTGCAAACATCTCAAATTCTGTCTCTGTGGCATTCTCCATAAAGTCCACAATCGCTATATTTGGAGACTCCACTGCATGGTCACAGGTATGATAAATCTCTAAAAATGTCTCCACCCAGGAGTCAAACAATTCCATGGTATGGAATTCATACTTCTCTCCCATCTCCTGATAGGCTCTTGTCTTTTTTATTGCTATATTTAACTCACGGTCTTCGTTCATTGCCGACGTACCATCCGTATTGAATTCACAAAACTTAAAATCTCCTGTCTCCTCGTTCAAAAAAATATCAATTCTTGCCATCGGAATCGGCGATTTATAGCGAGGTTTCCTCAAAATCAACTCTTCTAACTTTGGCTCAAAGCCAAACAGTCTTCTGTACGCTTCATCTTTTTCATATCGTTCCATTACTTTATAAAAAATACCGCAGATTGTCTCCACCAAATCTGAAAAAAGCTGTTCTTCCCGCTCTGTATAAATCTTTGGCACATAGAGAGACTTCACACACCTGCCATGATACTGCGCCGTTGAATTTACAATATAGTGATTCGCTTCTTTTGCAGTCTCTGTATGTGCTTTCAAATCCTTTTTTGTCAGTTCTATATATTCTTTTGTAAGTTCTGTCGCTTTGCTCATGATCCGTTCCTCTCTTTGTCTAATAATATTTGCATTGGCTCCCTAGAAATCTCCTGCAAATACTGAAAAATCTCTTTTGCTCTTTTTTCATATACTATGCCTTCTGATCCATACTGTATCACATTTTCTTTTGCCTTTTCAATCTCTTCTTTGGTAGGATTTCCCAAAAATTTTCGGATTTTCGCGATGTCGTTTTTATAAAAAATATCTCTTATCAGACGCGCATAGGCAAAGGAGCGCTCCATCGGAAGGCTGTCCGCCATACGGATTTCAATATAATTTTTTAATCGAACATCGGGAAATACCATGGACAACATGTGTTCAATCTCTTCTGTACTCATCAGTCGTTCTCTGTAATATTCTGCCGCGCAGGACTCTCCAACCGGCCTCGCATTCCCTTCTTCCTCCACAAAAATCAATGGCACATGATAGACATATTCTGCATATTTGGAAAAAGAAAAATCCTCCTCCATACTTCCCGGCACAATCCCACAGCGCTCCCTATCCACATGATTCCAGATCACTGCTCTTGGCGCAAAATTATCTTTTTTCTCCCCTTCTATCACAGGGGTGTTCTCACAGAGTAAAAAAATTACAGGAGAAAGTATCTGTGCAAGCTGAAATTTTTGGACAAAATCCAATTCGTCTGTATAATCCACTGCAATCTGTGTGGATGCACTTCCCCGCATCATGCGGATTCCCTGCGTATCCGTGTGTTTAAAATAGGCGTCCATATAATCGTATCGTTTCTTCGGTATCAACGGCAAATCCTCTACCTTTGCAAATGGTTGATAACCGAATGTCTCAAGTCTCATTCCCCGTTCGTTCAAATAAAGCTCTACCCTCTTCAAAAATCTATGATAGATCTCCTCAAGCTCTCCTATGCTCTCTTTCGGATTGATACTGATTTCAAACTGGGCAGCCGGTTCTAGGCTAATGATATATTCCGATGTCTTGACACTGATCAAAGCCCCTTTTTCATAATAACACTCTTCGTTTCCAAAAACTATAGCCATCAATTCAGCAACTTCTTTGTAAGAAGCATTCTCATTTCCGTCTTTGATCACAAAGTGTTCGATTTCAATTCCCGTCTTTTGGTCTTGTCCCACCTTACAGCCGGCACGGAAATAGTCTGTAATATTTTTGATATTCTTTTTTGCAAAATCCATATTATAACCTCTGGCTTCCTTTCATCTGTCGCTTTTTATCTAGTATGCCTAGATTTTCTCCTAATGTTTCAAATTCATCCTCAAAAATACAATGACGCAACGTTTTATCTCGCATTTTTTCTAGACACTCTCTATAATCTATCCACAAAACACTGTCCACCTCTTCCTTTTGCAGACATAATTCCCCTTCTTTTACATCTTTTTCCAATATAAAGATAGCACTCATTTCGTGATTGTGGAAGAGGTTTCCATAAAATTCTGCTTTCACTTCTCCTTTATGCATGCCAAGAAACCGTAAATCCTTTGGATCTACGGTTATTCCCAGTTCCTCTTTTAATTCTCTCACGGCCGACTCCAGATAATCATTGCCCGCCGGAATATGCCCCGCAGAGGAGATATCATAAGAGCCCGGAAAAGAATCTTTGCCCTCACATCTCTTCTGCAAAAGAATATCATATCCATTCTTTCCGTTTTTTCTGACAATCCAGACATGAGACGTACCGTGGAGATCCCCATCTCTGTGCACCAACGAGCGAGCTTTCACCTCTCCCGTCACATTCCCATGTTCATCTCGGATATCCAGGTATTCTTCCATATTTTTCCTTCTTTCTAACTCAAAACCGCCTCCTTCATCTCATGGGCAAACTGCTGCACATAAGGAACGGCGTTTTTTCCATACTTTTCTATAATTTTTACAATCGCTGAACCAACGATCACTCCATCTGATTTTTCCGCCATGATTTTTGCCTGTTCTGAATCAGATATTCCAAATCCAATGGCTGCCGGAATGTCAGAGACTTTGCGCACTAATTCCACCATGGCTCCCACATCGGTTGTAATCTCATTTCTCATCCCTGTTACTCCCAGAGAGGATACACAATAGACAAAACCCTCCGCCTCTTTGGCAATCTGTTCAATCCTGGCATGTGAGGTTGGCGCTATCAGAGAAATAAAATCTATCCCATATTCTTTACAAAAAGGTGCAAAATCCTCTTTTTCCTCAAATGGAACATCCGGTAAAATCAGTCCTGCAATCCCCACCTGTTTTGCCCTTTCTAAAAAGCGCTTGGTTCCATAAGAATACACCACATTTGCATAGGTCATAAAAACCAGTGGAACTTGTATTTCATCTCGTATCTTTTCTACCATACCAAATATTTTGTCTGTTGTCACGCCTCCATTTAACGCGCGCAAGCTGGCTCCCTGAATGATAGGACCTTCCGCTGTCGGATCTGAAAACGGAATTCCAAGTTCTATCAGGTCTGCCCCCGCTTTTTGTAAAGCTTTTATAATCTCTTCCGTCGTCTCCAAATCCGGGTCCCCACAGGTAATAAACGGAATAAATGTCTTATTTTTTTCAAATATTTTTCTTATTTTACTCATAGATTTCTTCTCCTCTATATCTTGCAATCGCCGCGCAGTCTTTATCTCCGCGCCCTGAAATATTAATGACCATAATCTGTTCTGTTCTCATCTGTGGAGCTAAGTTTTTCGCATATGCCAAAGCATGGGAACTCTCAATCGCTGGAATAATGCCCTCCATCCGGCTTAGATATTCGAATGCCTCCACTGCTTCATCGTCCGTAATTGCCACATATTCCGCCCGTCCAGTATCATACAGATTTGCATGTTCCGGTCCGATTCCCGGATAGTCCAATCCCGCCGAAATCGAATAAACCGGTGCAATCTGTCCGTATTCATCCTGACAGAAATAAGATTTCATTCCATGAAAGATTCCAAGCCTTCCCGTACTGATGGTTGCAGCTGTCTCTTTTGTTTTAATTCCGCGTCCTGCCGCCTCACACCCAATCAAACGCACGTTTTCATCCTCGATAAAATGATAAAATGCTCCCATGGCATTAGAACCTCCGCCGACACAGGCAAGCACGACATCGGGAAGTTTCCCTTCTTTTTCCATGCACTGCTCTTTGATCTCTTTTGATATGACTGCCTGAAAATCGCGGACAATCATTGGAAATGGATGAGGTCCCATAACAGAGCCCAAAACATAATGCGTATCCTCAATCCGATTTGTCCATTCTCTCATCGTCTCTGACACAGCATCCTTTAAAGTGGCCGTTCCAGACGTGACGGAATGTACCTGTGCGCCGAGAAGCTTCATTTTATAGACGTTTAACGCCTGTCTTTTGATATCTTCTTCTCCCATAAAGACCTCACATTCCATATCCATCAGTGCCGCTGCTGTCGCAGTCGCAACACCATGCTGTCCCGCTCCAGTTTCCGCAATAACACGCGTCTTACCCATTTTCTTTGCCAATAAGGTCTGACCCAGAACATTATTGATTTTATGGGAACCGGTGTGATTCAAATCTTCTCTTTTTAGATAGATCTTTGCTCCCCCTAAATCCTCGCTCATCCGTCTCGCCTCATACAGGAGAGATGGTCTTCCCGTATACTCATTAAACAGCGCCGTCAGTTCCCGCTGGAACGATTCATCTTTTTTATACTGTTCATATGTTTCTTCCAATTCTATCACTGCGTTCATAAGAGTTTCCGGTATATATTGTCCTCCATGAACGCCAAATCTTCCTTTCGACATTTTTTCTTCTCCTCTTTTTTTATTCTTTTTTATCTCTGTCTGACTGCCTTGATCACTGTCTTAATTTTTTCTCTATCTTTCTTTCCATCGGTTTCCACGCCACTGCTGATATCTACAATTTCCGGCGAAAATCGATCGATTGCTTCCCGAACATTCTCTGCACAGAGTCCTCCTGCCAAAATAAAAGGCCTCTTTTGATTTTTTAAAAAAGTCCAGTCGAAACATTTACCCGTTCCATAACCGTGATCCAACAGAATCTTATCTGCGCTGCTTCCCTCTGCCCGCACCAAATCTTCTTTTGACCACACTTTATATGCTCTCCAGATTTCTGTCTTTGGCAATTGCCTCCTCAACCGTTGTAGATATGCTTCATCTTCCTCCCCGTGAAGTTGGATGATATCAAGATCTCCCTCTTCCGCGAGCGCTTTGATCACCTCGATATCTTCGTTGACAAAAACGCCGACCGCCGCTATCTCTCGTGACAATTTTTCACGAAAATATCTCATTTTTTTCTTTTCCACATTCCTATGACTTTTCGGATAAAACACAAATCCTGCATAATCCGGTCTGTACCGATTTATATATTCAATATCTTCCTCTCTGTACAGACCACAGATTTTTATTTTTGTTCCATTCATATGCCCGCCGCCTTTCGGAATTCTGTTAGTGCTGCTCTAATATCCTCAGTACGCATCAATGCCTCTCCAATCAACGCGGCATTGACCCCGATTTTCTTTAATTCCGCTACATCCTCTGCACATTGAACCCCCGACTCTGCCACAAAAATCATCTCTTTTGGGACCTTTTCTTTCAATCGCTTTGCATTTTCAAAATCCACACTGAAATCTTTTAAATTGCGATTATTTACACCTATAATTTTTGCTCCCGTCTTTATGGCGGAAGAGATCTCCTCCTCATTGTGCGTCTCCACCAATGCTGCGATCCCAAGTTCATGACAGATCGCAAGATATTCCCGCAATGTCTCTGTATTCAGCAGTGAACAAATCAGTAAAACGGCATCTGCACCTAGAATTTTCGCCTCATAAATCTGATAAACATCTACGGTAAAATCTTTGCGAATTAGGGGAAGCGAACACCTTTCTCTCACTTCTTTAAAAATTTGGTCTGATCCAAGAAACCATTTCGGTTCTGTCAAAACGGAGATACTGTCTGCTCCTGCCCTCTCATATTCTTTTGCAATTTTTAGATAGGGAAAATCCTGTGATATGATTCCTCTCGAGGGCGACGCCTTTTTAATTTCACAGATCAAAGACATTTTATCCTTTTGTAATGCCCGCTCAAATCGAAAATCTCCCACTGGCATCTCATACGCCTCTTTTCGTATCTGTTCTAAACTTCTCTTTTCCTTCGCTTTTTCCACTCGCTTTTTCGCGTAGCCTGCCAGTTCTTCTAATATCATAATCTGCTCCTTATTCATTTGATGTCCGAATAAATTCCTCTAACTTTTTCTTCGCCGCTCCACTGTCGATTAAGTTCCCAGCCATTTGAATGCCTTCCGAGATAGACTCTGCCTTTCCTGCAATATAGAGGCCGGCTCCCGCATTCAAAAGAACTGCATCCCGTTTTGCCCCTTTTTCTCCATTTAAAATAGCTTTTGTAATCTCAGCATTTTCCTGTGGGGTTCCCCCTGACAAATCCTCCTTTTTTCCCATTGAGAATCCAAAATCCTCCGGTCTGATCGCATAGGTCTTAAAATTGCCGCCATCAAATTCACAGACTGTCGTTGGCGCTGAGATCGAGATCTCATCCAATCGGTCCTGTCCATAGACGACCATTCCTCGTTTTACACCAAGGCCGCTCAATACCCGTGCCAAAGGTTCCACAAACTCTTCCGCATAAACTCCCATCACCTGCATATTTGCCGCAGCAGGATTTGTCAAAGGTCCCAACAGATTAAACACGGTTCGCACTCCCAGCTCTTTTCTGACCGGCCCTACATATTTCATAGATGCATGATATTTCTGGGCAAAGAGAAAACAAATTCCCGTATGCTCCAAAAGTCGAATGCACTGCTTGGGCTCTAGATCTATTTTCACTCCCAGAGATTCCAGACAATCCGCGGCACCGCTTTTTGAGGAGGCTGCACGATTTCCATGTTTTGCCACTTTAACACCTCCTGCCGCAATGACAAGCGCTGCCGTCGTGGAAATATTAAAAGACATCGATCCGTCCCCGCCCGTTCCGACAATCTCTAGTAAGTCCATTTGATGTCTCAATGGAAGAGCATGGGATCGCATAGCCGCTGCGCACGCGGTAATCTCCTCAATTGTCTCACCTTTTGTGGAGAGCGCCGCGAGAAAAGCTGCCGTTTGAACCCGGGAAGTCTCTCCGTTCATAATCTCATCAATCACATTATTTGCTTCCTCGTATGTCAAATCTTTTTGTTCCATTAACTTTGCTGTCGCTTCTTGAATCATATTCATTCTCCTTTTCTACAATTTCAAATAATTCTCTATCATTTTCATTCCATCCGGCGTCAAGACAGATTCCGGATGAAACTGTAATCCATAGACAGGATATTTCCTATGCTGCACTGCCATAATCTCGCCATCTTTTGTCTTGGCAACGACAGATAAATCTTCGGGAAGTGTCTCTTCTCGCACTGCAAGCGAGTGATAACGCGCCGCCAAAAATGGATGGCCAATTCCCTTAAAAATAGGAGAATCTCCTTCCGTATAAATCTGTGACTGCTTCCCGTGCATCAACTCTTTTGCATAAGTGATCACCGCCCCATAAGCTTCACAGATGGACTGATGCCCAAGACAGATACCCAAAATGGGAATTTCTTTTCCAAGCTGTCTCACCACTTCCATGCAGATTCCCGCATTTTTGGGATAACCGGGTCCCGGCGAGAGAACTATTTTTTCCGGCTTTAATTTTCTAATCTCTTGAACCGTCATCTTATCGTTTCGTATCACTCTAATATCTTCTCGAATAGTCCCCATTAGCTGATACAAGTTATAGGAAAAACTGTCATAATTATCAATCAAAAGTACCATATCACAGACCTCCCTGCGCAATCTCTAATGCATTGCGAACTGCCTTCGCCTTATTAATACACTCCTGGTACTCCTTTTGAGGAATACTATCTGCTACAATCCCAGCGCCGCTCCTGATAAAGACCTTTTCATTCTTTTTATAGGCGATACGAATTGCAATACAAGTATCCAAGTTTCCGGTAAAGTCGATATATCCAATTGCTCCACCGTAAATGCCGCGCTTATTATTTTCCAACTCATTGATAATCTCACATGCTCTGATTTTGGGCGCTCCTGAGAGCGTTCCGGCAGGAAACACCGCATCGACGGCATCTAACGCATCCTTTTTTTCACTGAGTTCTCCTCTCACGTTAGAACCGATGTGCATGACATGTGAAAACCGCTCAATCGTCATATACTTTTCTATTTCTACACTTCCAAACCGACTGATCTTTCCAAGATCGTTTCTCCCAAGATCCACCAGCATATTATGTTCCGCTCGCTCTTTTTCATCTGCTAACAGTTCTTTCTCCAACTCCAGATCCTCTGTCGCTGTTGTCCCTCTTGGCCTAGTCCCCGCAAGTGGAAATGTATGTGCAATTCCATGTTCTACTTTCACAAGTGTCTCGGGAGAGGCGCCCGCAATTTCGATATCATCGCTGGAGAAATAAAACATATATGGCGATGGATTTGTCGTGCGCAAAACCCGATACGTGTCTAAGAGACTTCCCTCAAATCCCGCCTCTAACCGATTGGAAAGCACTATCTGAAAGAGATCTCCCTCTCGGATATATTCTTTTGCCCGCTCGACCATCCCGCAATATTCTTTCTCGTTGAATAATTGTGAAAATTCTGTCGTAAACTTTCCCGATTTTTCTATTCGGGCTGTTCCATTTTCAATTAGCCGCTTCATATTTTCTAATTCCAGAATCGCTCGATTGTACTCAGTCTCTATCTCCTCACACCTGGCATTGACAATTAAGATCATTTTATTTCTGAAATTGTCAAAAACAATTACCTTATCGAACAACATCAAATCTATATCCTGAAACCCTTCTGTATCTTCTGCATCCAGTCTCAAAGTAGGCTCCACATATTCGATATAATCATAAGAAAAATATCCGACCAGGCCTCCGGTAAATGTCGGAAGCTCTCCAAAACAAGGACTTTTATTTTCTCTGACAATCTTGCGTACAATTTCCATTGGATGTTCCGTCTCTATCTCCACTTTTGTTCCGTTTTTTATCACAGTTTTTTTATCTTTACACGTAATTTCCATTTTAGGATCGTATCCAAGAAACGTATACCTTCCCCATTTTTGACTGTCCTCGACAGATTCCAGCAAATAGCAATGTTTACTGACATTTTTCAATTTTCTTAAGACTTCTATCGGTGTGATAAAATCCGAATAGAGTTCCATGCTGACTGGAATTATTTTGTAGTCGCCTGTTTTCGCAATTTTTTTCGCTACGCTTAGTTCCGGTTTTACTTTCATTATGTTGTAGCCTCCTTATTTTTTATTACGGAGAAAATGGACCTTTTGACACGCTAATCTCATAAAAAGTGTGCATCCTATTTTTATTGTATAGGAATTCCCTATACAATAAAAAAAGCTCATCCCTGACATTTCTGTCAAGGACGAGCTTATACTCGCGGTGCCACCTTGCTTTATGAAGATAGATAGACTTCTTCATACACTCTATAGGATACCATCATATCCCTGGCAACTGACGTATGCCTTACGTTGCAGAATACTCGGCAGTTCCCTGCCTTTGACTGCACCCTCAGCGGTCCATTTGATAATCTGGGTTCGATCCGGCTCTCAGCTCCCCGGACTCTCTGTGCGATCATAATTACCGTTATCTCCGCTTCATCGGTTTCAAGCTTTATTTAATTAAAGTTATCATAACATCCCATTTCTTTTTTGTCAATATACAATCTGAAACGGGAAATCTTTCTAAAAATTGTCCTATCACCGGACAATTTCTCTTATGATATAAAGAATCTTCTCATACGACTCGCTTCGTCTTCCTGTCTCTTCTTTAACATCATAATGGAATACAGCTGTAGCGTCTCCTGCTTTTTTTGCTCAGAAATTGCCTTTGGATAATCCAGATCTTCAAATCTGCTCTGTGCTCCCACCATATTAAAAGATGTGTAGGAGTTATAGTTGATCGCATGATCCAACGCATTACTCTGTGCTCCCATACTGCTGCGGCTGTCACTGACTTTCATCAAAGCGTTGTCAATATCTCCAAGGTCAAAATCACCCGTAACATCAAAATCGGCAATTCCCAGCTCACTTAAAAGACTGTTCGCCGTATTCAGTGTCGTAGATCCACCATTTCCGTTGGTCGCCATCTGAAAGCTGCTTTTACTTCCATCCAAAATATTCTGCCTATTATACTGTGTCTGAGAAGCAATATCATTGATTCCCTGTTTCATGTAATCAATTTCTTGTTGAATCCCCTGCAAATCATCATCGGAAAGCAATGCTGAATTAGAGGCCTGAAGCGCAAGTTCCCGAATTCTCTGGAGATAATCCGTTACTCCCGAGAGTGCTCCATCTGCGATATTCAAGAGATCTTTCCCAGACTGCATATTTCTCGTTCCGGCATCGTAACCTTTCACCTGCGAATTTAACTTCTCCGCAATCGCGAGTTCCGCTGCTCCGTCTGCAGCCGTCTGCAATTTCTTTCCGCTTGCAAGCTTCCCATAACTCCCATAATTGGTATAGGAAGAGCCACTTATGCCTAAAATACTGCTCATAATCTTCCCTCCTTCGCATCTTTTTATCTATCATAATTTTCTTCGTATGCTAAAGTATAGTCCTTATCATAATACGACAAAAATCCATTTTTGACAATCTTTTTTAGAAAAATATGGTTTCTTTTACTCCTGTGTCTTTGCAGACAATTCAAAGACATCCGAAGCCTTTCCAATCACAACGATATGATCTTCCTCTTTGAAAATATAATTTCCCCCTGGAAGCGGATTGAGAACATTTCCCTTTTTTACTGCAATAATATTGATGTGAAAAGATCTGCGCACATCAACATCTTCAATACTCTTTCCCTCCCATTCCTGTAAAATCGGAATCTCAAAAATAGAATATTCCGACGTCAATTCAATATAGTCAAAAATATTCGTGGCATTATAACGCACTGCCAACTTTTCCGCAATTTCTGCTTCTGGGAAGAACACCTCATCGGCTCCAATCTTTTTCAAAAACTCTGCCTGCCGCTCCCTTTTTGCCTGTGTGATGACATAGGAAGCACCTAATTCTTTTAAAATAGACGTAATTTCTAGAGAAGCATAGAAATTATCTCCTACTACGACAAAACAATAGTCAAAATTATTGACACCTAGAGAGCGAAGCACGCCCTCTGCCGTGCAATCTCCAATAAAAGAATCGGAAAATAACGGCGAGAGTTCCTGCAGCAATATCTCATTTTTATCTACAACCATCACTTCATTTCCCATCTGCTGCATCCTCATCGCCAAATGTTGTCCGATGATTCCCATTCCAATAATCAAAATTGATTTCATAATTTCCTTCCTTCTTCATTCAAAAAGCAAACACATATTGCCTTTTTCAAAGACTATCCCAACAAAATCTGTTCCGATGGTCGTTTTATTGGCGCTTCTTTCTTCTTCTCTGCAAAAACTAACAGCAGAGAAAGACCGCCAATACGCCCTCCATACATTAGTATAATCAAGATTATTTTTGAAATTCCTCCCAAGCTGGTCGTGATTCCCTGTGTCAATCCCACTGTCCCTGCCGCTGAGATCGTCTCAAACAACACCTCCCTCATAGAAAATGGTTCTAAAAAACAGATGATCATTGTCGCGGTCAAAATACCTGTGAGATAGACTGCCATGATAGAAATCGCTTGCTTTACAATATTCGGTTCAATTCTTCTTTTTGAAACTGTAATCTCACTGTTTCCACGGGATATCGAAATGACAGAGAATAATACAACTGCAAATGTTGTTGTCTTAATTCCACCTGCCGTGGACCCGGGGCTTCCCCCGATAAACATCAGTACCATGGCAAGCAGGCTTCCCGATTCTGAAAGCTTGCCAAGATCCATTGTGTTATAGCCAGCCGTTCTTGTCGTAACGGACATAAACATAGAAGAGAGCAGACGTTCTCCCGTATTCATCCCATGCAAATTTCCTTTCGATTCAAAAATGAGGAATCCTATTCCTCCTAAAATGATCAAAAAAGCTGTTACGATCAATACAATTTTGGAATGGAGAGAAAACTCTCGAAATCTTCCTCTATATTTTATGATATCTGCCCAGACCAGAAAACCAATGCCTCCAATAATAATTAATAACATCACCACTGCATTTATCAATACATCCGTTTCATAGCCTGTCAGGGAGGAAAATCTCTCATAACGCCCCATCAAATCAAACCCTGCATTACAAAAAGAGGAAATAGAATGAAAAATAGCATAATAGATCCCCGATATCCATCCAAGCCCTGGTACAAATCGGATCGCTAAAAGCAGGGCTCCGATTCCCTCAAATATCAATGTTCCTTTGATAATCTGTTTTGCTAGCTTTACCATTCCCCCAATTCTCGTATTTCCCGCAGAGGCCTTTAGTAAAAGTCTCTCATGCAACCCTATCTTTTTCTTTCGGAAAATAGCAAACGTTGTGATAATTGTCATAAACCCGATACCGCCGATCTGTATCATCAATAATATCACACACTGCCCAAACACGGACCAGTACGTATAGGTATCGTACACCACCAATCCTGTCACACAGGTCGCACTCGTAGCTGTAAACAATGTATTTAAAAACGGTGTCCACTCCCCACTTCTAGAAGAAATCGGAAGGCAGAGTAAAAGACTTCCCAGCAAAATCACACCTAAAAATCCCAGAGCAATCGTTCTTGTGTAACTGAGACTACTTAACCACTTATGTATCATTTTCTCTCCCCCTTCCCATCTTTTTCCCTTGATGATCTTGCTCACTCATACCGACTAAATTCTCGCCACTCCAGTCTCTTTCGCCACTCTAGCTACTTCTCTTGCCACTTCCATCGCCACACTTTTATCTAATGCACTCGGAATAATATAATCTGCATTTAATAAATCATCCGTTACAAAAGAAGCAATTGCTTTCGCAGCGGCGATTTTCATTTCGTCGTTAATCTCACTTGCTCTCACATCCAGCGCTCCGCGAAAAATTCCCGGAAATGCGAGAACATTATTGATCTGATTTGGGAAATCGCTTCTTCCTGTCCCTACAATTGCTGCCCCTGCTTCTTTTGCCAAATCCGGCATAATCTCCGGTGTTGGATTTGCCATCGGAAAGAGAATCGGATTTTTATTCATAGAGTTCACCATGGCCTGTGTCACACAGCCAGGCGCGGATACCCCGATAAAGACATCTGCCCCCTGTAATACTTCTGTAAGACTCCCTTTTTCTCTCTCCCGGTTTGTAATTTTCGCCATCTCTTCTTTTTCTTTATTTAAGTTTTCTCTGCCCTCATAAATAGCACCGTTCCGATCGCAGAGAATCACATTTTTTAATCCCATTGCAATCAAAAGCTTAATAATCGCAATACCGGCTGCCCCCGCTCCGCTGGTCACTACTTTGATTTCCTCAATCTTTTTTCCCGTCAATTTCAAGGCATTGAGGAGTGCTGCCAATGTGACAACCGCTGTTCCATGCTGATCATCATGAAAAATCGGAATATCACATCTCTCTTTCAATTTCTGTTCAATCTCAAAACAGCGCGGTGCAGAAATATCTTCTAAATTAATGCCGCCGAAGCTTCCCGCAATCAGACTGATGGTATCTACGATTTCTTCCACTTTTTTAGAACGAATACAGAGTGGTACTGCGTCCACATCTCCAAATGCTTTGAACAGGGCACATTTTCCTTCCATGACTGGCATCCCCGCCTCCGGTCCGATATCACCAAGACCAAGCACCGCCGTGCCATCTGTCACCACTGCTACGAGATTAGAGCGTCTTGTCAGCTCATAACTCTTATTCACATCTTTTTGGATTTCCAGACACGGCTGAGCGACGCCTGGCGTGTAGGCAAGGGACAGATCATCCTTATCTTCTAGAGGGGAACGGCAAATGACTTCTATTTTTCCTTTCCACTCATAATGCTTTTTCAATGATTCTGAAGCGTAATCCATCTTTTCTCCTCCTGTTTTTCCTCTTTTTACTGAACTTTCGGAAGTCCTGCAAAACCTTGGGCGAGATCTGCATCGGTCGGTACATAATCCACCATTTCACCATTGTGAAATTTTTCATAGGCAACCATATCAAAATATCCGGTTCCGGTCAGTCCAAATACGATGGTCTTCTCTTCCCCAGTTTCCTTACATTTTAATGCCTCGTCTAATGTCACACGAATTGCATGACTGCTCTCAGGAGCCGGAAGAATTCCCTCCACTCTCGCAAACTGTTCTGCCGCTTCAAATACACTCGTCTGCTCCACGCTTCTCGCCTCCATGAGTCCATCATCATACAATTGGGACAAAGTGGAACTCATACCGTGATAGCGAAGTCCTCCTGCATGATTCGGAGAAGGAATAAAACCACTTCCCAGAGTATACATTTTTGCCAATGGACATACCATTCCGGTATCACAGAAATCATACGCATATTTTCCTCTGGTGAAACTTGGACAAGACGCCGGTTCTACGGCAATAAATTGATAGTCCTTTTCTCCTCTTAATTTTTCACCCATAAACGGTGAAATCAGACCTCCCAGATTGGACCCGCCTCCCGCACATCCAATGATAACATCTGGCTCAATTCCATATTTATCCAACGCTGCTTTTGCCTCCAGACCGATTACCGACTGATGGAGCAGAACCTGATTCAGGACACTTCCCAGTACATAACGATAACCTTCCGTCTTTGTAGCAACCTCTACCGCTTCTGAAATCGCACAACCAAGGCTTCCACCCGTACCTGGATGGTCGCTTAAAATCTTCTTTCCTACTTCTGTCGTCATAGATGGAGACGGTGTTACGCTCGCGCCATAAGTTCTCATAACCTCACGGCGAAACGGTTTCTGTTCGTAAGATACTTTTACCATATAGACCTTACAGTCCAAATCAAAATAAGAACACGCCATGGAAAGCGCTGTTCCCCACTGGCCTGCTCCAGTCTCTGTTGTCACGCCTTTTAATCCTTGTTGTTTTGCATAGTAGGCCTGTGCAATGGCAGAATTCAATTTATGACTTCCACTTGTATTGTTGCCCTCAAATTTATAATAAATCTTTGCCGGAGTGTCCAATTTTTTCTCCAGACAATATGCCCGCACCAATGGCGATGGACGATACATTTTATAGAAGTCCCGAATCTCTGTCGGGATATCAATATAAGCATCCGTCTCATTTAATTCCTGCGCTACTAATTCATCACAAAAAACAACGCCAAGCTCTTTTGCCGTCATCGGTTCTAACGTCGCAGGATTTAAAAGCGGAGCTGGTTTGTTTTTCATATCAGCCCGTACATTATACCATTTTGTCGGCATCTCATTTTCTTCTAAATAAATTTTATAAGGGATCTCTCTTTCCTTCATAATAACCTCCATCTTCTCAATTACGTACTCTTGCTATCTTATCACTTTATCGTACTGAATTCAATGTTTTCCAACGGTACTAGAGGAATTTCTTTTTCTTAAAAATCAAAAGACTTGTGACCACAACGAGGATACTCGCTCCAATTGCTACTGGGTAGCCGTAGACCCACTGTAATTCCGGCATATAAGTAAAATTCATCCCATACCAGCCCGCAATTAACGTCAGTGGTAAAAACACAGTTGTCACAATCGTCAAAATTTTCATCACATTATTCTGTCGAATGCCGATCTCCGACTGATAGACATCCTGCACTTGCATTGCATATTCCCGTAAGACCTGTGTTTCCTCCTGAAGTCTCAATGCCCTGTCTGTAAATGTTCGGAAAATCCTTGCATTCTTCTTTTCTAAAAATTCCATCTCATTCTCAAAAAGATTCCCGCCCAAATCGGCAAGCTGACAATAATAGCGATAAAGTCTCGATACTTCTTTCTTTAATTGGAGCATACGATAATTAAAATCTTTGATCTCATCTTCTACCATACTCTCTTCCATAATTGTAATCTCTCTTTCCAAAGAAGCCAGATAGATTAAATCTTCGTCGATAAGAGAGACCATAAAGTCATAGAAAAATATCTCCAACGCATACCCCTTTCTCTGCTTTTGTGCCAAAATCTTTTTTATATTCGCCTGTACAAGCCCCGTATCGTCGATAAAAATTAATTTGCCTTTCATCAGATAAAACGCAAACCCTAAATTTTTATCGTGTTCCTTTTTCACAGGGATATGGACTGTTCCAAAGAGGTAATTCAAATGAATTTCTAATTTGCAAAAATGAATATTGTCCTGTCTTTGATTCAATAGATATGTCGCTCGTATATCCATTTCTTTTTCCCATTCTTTTTGTGTAAACAGCGCCACTCCCGCCTGCCCCTGTTCCCAGTTCTCCATATTTGTCTCTTCTATGCAATCTTTTTCAATCCTGTAAAACATCCCATCACCTCGGTCTTATTTTGTACAATTATCTAAAAATTCATTACGAATATCGGCGTTTTAAGAACATTCCACGCTGACTACCCATAAAATATTCCATAAAAGTACCTACAAATTTTTACCTAATATAACAATTCCTATCAGTTATAATTTCTTTTATTTCCGCACATACTTAGGTTGTACGGAAGAATATTCCAGTAAACGAAACTAAACCAAATTTGAACAGAAAGGACTTTTATGAAAGCGCCTAACCGAATTAAGCAGGCTGTAGCGGCTACTTTCTTCACATCTGTCCTCGCCGTATCGGCATATGGGACACGAATGGTTCCTTCTGTAAAAACAGAGGAAAAACTGAAAGCTGAGACAATCCGCACAACCTGCGAAAAAGAAAAGAAACAAACGGATGTGGTGACTGCTTCTTATATCAGTGACCCTAACAAAAGCAAAAGAGATATTGAGTATGAGGAATTAAACGGTGCGATCCAAACGGTCGTCTATGCAAAACAGCGAGCAACTTTGTATCGAGAACATTATATACCAAACGTGCTCTTGACTGCCTATGAGGCCAGCGTCGTAAGTTGCGGCAAATTTGCAGATGGAATTACCAAAACCGGCACACGTGTTGCCGCTGGAAGAACCGTCGCCGTTGACCCACGCCTAATCCCGCTAGGAAGTAAGGTCATTATCAATGGCCACACTTACACAGCAGAGGACATTGGCGGAAAAGTCAAAGGACGTCATATTGATATTTATATGAATACCATACGTGAATGTATGAATTTTGGAACACGATATGCAGATGTCACATGGTTAGAGGAATATGAGGCTTTACAAACCGTAAAATACACATTTGAAAATGGAACGCTTGTTTCACAGGAAGTTGTAGAAGAACAAGCAATAGAATAAAAATTATTACACCGCCGGTGTTTCACTGGCGGTGTTTTTAGTTATCCTATACACAACTTCGTTATTTCCCAAAAAGAAGATCGGAAAGAACGTCGTGAACATAGAGAAAAAGATGGCGCAATCATCCCAAAAGCCAGCAGAAGTTGGCAGAACATTATAAAATAAAAATAATACCACCAAAATTTCCCAATATAGAAAACGACAGTCATCGCTCTGCAAAAATACGATACTGCCGCCTCTACAACATTATATGTCTGATATATATTTATCAATCAAGCATTAACTTACTTCACAATCGTAACCTTTTTTCCCTGTCCTTTGCCTTTTAGCAATTTCTTATATGCAGACAGCTTATTTGCTGGTACTTTGATCTTTGCGGTAGTCTTAATGCCTTTGAATGCATTTTTACCAACTTTTTTTAATTTCGTCGATTTAATCGTAATCGTCCCCAACTTTTTACAATTTGTAAATGCACCTTTGCCGATTGTGGTAACTTTCGACGGCAGGGTAAGGTTTTTCAGGCTTGAACAACTGTAAAACGCATTGTCCCCGATACTTGTCATTGCACTTCCTAATGTAATCTTAGTCAGTTTCGTACATTTATAGAACGCATTCTTGCCAATTGTTCCTACATTGCTTCCAATTGTAACCTGTGTGATTTTTTTACTCTTTAAAGCATTTGCCGCTATGGATGTAATTTTAAAATTCTTCCCGCCGATTTTGACGGTCTTTGGGATTGTCACTTTCTTTGTTTTAGATGTTTTCAATCCGCTAAATGCAACTGTACCATTGCTGATAATTTTGTATTTATTGAAACCGACTGTAAATACGGATCCCTTCTTCGCTATGATCCTAAAGTTTTTTTTCGCTGTACCAGTGTAATTTCCCTTGCCTGTAACGGTGACTGTTGCCGTACCGATGTTTTTGTTATTTTTGTATGACACGGTATAATCTATTCCGGATTTTAACGTTTTCCCGTCGAGTTTTACTGCTTTTACAGGTGGCTTTTTTGCTTTTCCGTCATAACCGCAGGTATCAGTGGAAAGTGTGATAACTGCTTTAGCCAAGGAAATATTCGTATTTGGCGTTTCTGTTTCCGTTTTATCTTCTCCGCCATTTTCCCCTTCCCCACTGCTTCCATCATCTGTCAGCGTCCAAAGATCAGAGGTCAAATCAATATGCAAAGCTGGTACGCACGCAACATTATTCGTAAAAATAACACCATCGCCAAGCTTGCCGATATAACCATAAAAATTGACAAGCGCAACAAAATTCGGATAGTCGCCTGGCGACCGCAACCACCAGCATCTGCCCGCAGAAGTATCAGAAATATCTATTCCTGCCCCCATCGCATAAGCATAATCACTAACTTGCACCTGGCGGCTTGCGGAATTTATACCATCCTGCTCACAAAATCCATACTTGGGATTTGTCGCTTCTCCTATAGACGGCAAAAATATGTTGTCCGCTGTATCATTCCCGCCTTTCCCATAATAAGGATGATCTTCATTTACCACGGTTTGTTGCACGATGGCTTTTTGTTCTCTGCTGTTGAAAGCTGTTTCATAGAAGTCACCGTTCAACCACTCCCGGAGGCTACAGTTTTCCCATGTGACAATTCCATATTTTTCATGATAATTCTTACAGTCCAGTCCCCTGTCCGCCGCAACAAACAGAGTACTGCCGTTATTTTGCAACACCCGCCATTTAATCCGCTCCCATTTGAAATAGCGATATTTACTGTTCCCAAAATATTTTGTATTATTTGCATCGCTTATGGATGCCCTGCGATACTTAATACCATCTACCCATGCTTCTCCATTTTCATCATAGGAAGCTCCTGTAATCGCTGTGGTAAGAGCGTTCCCTGTGACTTCTGTCTGCGGATAGCTGCCAAAATAAACATAACTCCAATCTGTAACATCTGTACCATCATTCTGTTTTGTACAGTGGTGTACTGGATTTGCAGGAGCTACTCCCTGAACCCCCGTTTT
This sequence comes from Lachnospiraceae bacterium, assembly GCA_022790905.1. GTDB lineage: Bacteria > Bacillota > Clostridia > Lachnospirales > Lachnospiraceae > Maccoyibacter. The sequence goes on from JAAVYC010000045.1 coordinate 20,362, forward strand.
TTGTAGATCAGCTGCTTGTCCCGTTGATTCATTTGCCCATGCCGGGATTCCTGGAACCGTCAGGAACATTGCCACTGACAGCAGTATTGCTGATAACTTTTTAATGCTTAAAGCTTTCATATTTTTTCCTCTCCTTTTACAGGCGATCAGAATTCCCTCTGTATATTTAATAATGTCAACCGGTAAAATATGCAAAAAGTAAATAAATACACAAAAATGTATATTAATTATAACATATCCCATTTTGTCCATCAATACTGCATAAAATTGAGTGGACAAAATACACTGGAGAAATCAGTTGCCGAAACTCCTACCGAGTGATAAAATAGAAAACATGCCTATTGACAAAGCAAAACCAAGCACCGTTAAACAGCGGGTAATCCTATAAACTGGTATAAACAGATGTGTGAAATTATATATAGCAAAACTCTCACAGGCCATGTCGTATAAGGGTTTGGAATTTTATAACAAGATATGGTAAAATCTATTTACAGTTTCCAAAAAACATACAGAAGAGGTGACTAAAAATGAACGATATCAATCAATCAAATCCATTAGGCTTTGAAAAACTCTCTCGATTACTAAAACAATTTGCCATTCCAAGTATTATTGCAATG
>JAAVYC010000046.1 GCA_022790905.1 Lachnospiraceae bacterium
GGAAATCGAAGACTTCGACTAAGAGTCAAAATCGGGAATTTGCTGTGATCACCTATGCTTTTCTCACAATCTTTTTTGGTATGATGGGATATTTTGCCTATTTTCAGACTGTGAAAAGTGAAGATTTTATCAATTCGTCTTACAACGCCAGACAGGATTCCTTTTCGAGCAGCGTCGTTCGAGGAAAGATTTTGGGAGCAAACGGGGAAGTGTTGGCACAGAGTACGGTGAGCGACGATGGAACGGAGACAAGAAATTATCCATATGCCAATCTCTTTTCTCATGTCGTCGGCTATTCCACAAATGGGAAGCTGGGAATCGAATCCTCGGCAAATTTCAATCTTTTGCGCTCCAATTCCTTTTTCTTAGAACGGATGGCCAATGGAATTACGAATCAAAAAAATGTCGGGGACAATGTGATCACGACGTTAGATGTCGGATTACAACAGGCGGCATACGATGCATTGGGGTCTTATGAGGGAGCGGTTGTCGTGATGGAGCCCTCCACTGGAAGAGTGCTGGCTATGGTCTCGAAGCCGGATTTTGATCCCAATGAAATTGCCACAAACTGGGAGAGTATCTCGGGCGATTCCGAGAGTTCTGTTTTAGTCAATCGAGCGACACAAGGAGCATATCCGCCGGGATCGACGTTCAAAATTGTAACGGCATTGGAATACATGAAAGAACATCCGGACTATGAAAATTATGCGTTTGATTGCAGAGGCGTTTATGATGTGGAGAGTTCCACGATTCACTGCTTTGGGAATACGGTTCACAACAGTGAAAACTTGAGGGATTCCTTTGTGAAATCCTGTAATACCTCTTTTTCGAACATAGGATTGGAATTGAATAAAAAATCTTACCGAAAGCTCTGTGAGGACCTGCTATTTAATAAAAAGTTGCCAGGCGCTTTCGATACCAAAAAAAGCAGTTTCGCACTTGAAAAATCCTCAAGTATCGGGGAGACGATGCAAACAGCGATCGGTCAGGGACAGACCTTGACCTCCCCATACCATATGCTCTTGATTACTTCTGCGATTGCAAACAATGGGATCCTGATGAATCCATATATCATCGACCACACGGAGAATAAAGATGGCGAACTGGTCAAACAATTTGAATCCTCGGAATATGGAGAGCTTTTGGATCCATCGCAGGCACAGATTTTACAGGACTATATGCGCGGCGTCGTGGAAGAAGGGACGGCAAGTGGACTGCAAGGTACGAGTTATACGGCTTCGGGAAAGACTGGTTCTGCGGAAATTAACAGCAATGGGGACAGTCATGCCTGGTTTGTGGGGTTTGCATCTTTACCGGATTCCGGCAAGCCGGATATTGCCATTGCCGTGATCGCGGAAGGCGCAGGAACAGGCGGCAAACATGCTGTTCCGATTGCAAAGGCAGTGTTCGATGCATATTACGCACAGTAAATATAATGGATTTGTTGCAACTTTCCGGAAAAAAGGTTATACTAAATAATAAGTATAAAAACCACATCAGGAGGGATTGCAATGATACAGGCAACAAGTTGTGGTGGTGTGGTAATATTTCGTGGAAAGATATTGGTGTTGTATAAGAATTACAAAAACAAATATGAGGGTTGGGTTCTGCCCAAAGGAACCGTGGAGCCTGGGGAAGAGTATAAAGATACGGCAGCAAGAGAGGTATTAGAGGAGACAGGTGTAGATGCAGGCATTATAAAATACGTTGGGAAAAGTCAATATACTTTTACTGTACCGGAAGACACGGTGGAAAAGAGTGTCCACTGGTATCTGATGATGGCGGACAGTTATTACAGTAAACCACAACGCGAAGAATATTTTATTGATTCTGGATATTATAAATTTCATGAGGCGTATCATCTCTTGAAATTTGCCAATGAAAAACAGATTTTAGAAAAAGCTTACAACGAATATTTGGATTTAAGAAAGAGCAATCTGTGGGGGAATCGAAAATATTTTTGAGAGAGAAGCAGTTTGAGAAAAGGGTTTTGATCAAACTGCTTTTTTCCAACAAGAGAACGATGAGCAAGACCAAGAGGTGTGTCTATGATTTGGTATGATGATTTATATCTATCGGAAAATATCGAAAAGAAAAAAGAAAACATAAAATGGAAAATCAGGCACAACGCAGGATTACTGCAGACGTATGTGATTACGCTTCCGGGAAATCCCAAGAACCTTTTGGAGATTATTGATACAAAGGAATTGATGCAGCGCCATTACCCGAAAAAGAATCTGGTAATTGTAGGATTGGCCAAAGGGTATGAAAATGCCGTTCTCGTGGCGGCTACGATTATCGTGGAGACAATGAATGAGCTTGGAAATACAAATGTCAAAAAATATTTAGGAGAAAGGATCAAAAAGCGGAGGCAGGATAGATGAGTATATTTTTTTCTGTATTAAAATTCATCGGTATTGTCCTTGGAATTCTGCTCGCGGTACTTTTGACAATATTACTTCTTACCGTCTTTCTCCCTGTTTGTTACCATATTCAGGGACAGTTTGAATCGGGACAAAATGAAGTTCGTGGAAGATGTTCTTGGCTGTTTTCTCTGATTCAAATCAAATTTGAGGCAAAAGAGAAAAAAACTTTTGCTTATTTATCTATTTTAGGATGGAAAAAACATCTCTATCCAGGCCCGGAAAAAACATCTGAAAAAAAACGGCGGCGCAAAAAGGAGAAAAAGAAAAGGGGAGAAGTGTCCGAAGAGACGACCGAACATACGCTGGAGGGGAGGACAGGGACAGACGAGGACGTATCCATCCAGGTAACAGAATGGAAGCCGCATGAGACACAAAAAAAATCCAGGACACAAAAGAGTCTCAAAAAGGAAAAGTCCTTGCAAAAATATTTTCCCTGGAATATGATAAAATCGTGGATTCAGAAAATAAAACAATTTATTTCATCTGTAAAAAAGAATTTTGCCAACATAAAAAGAGAGCTTTCGGATGAAACTAATAGAAATGGACTGATACATCTGTTTCGGGAATTAAAAATATTATTGCATCACATTGGACCAAGAAGAGGAAAAGTACGATTTCTCTATTCTGCAGGTGAACCGGCACTCACAGGGAAATTGACAGGGTTTATGAGTATTTGCCCAGTCTTCTATAAAAAAGGGGTAAAAGTTGTTCCGGATTTTGAATCAGATACATGTTATATACAGGGCAATTTTAAAATACATGGGCATATCCAGATGCTGCATATGCTCGGCATTGTTTAC
>JAAVYC010000047.1 GCA_022790905.1 Lachnospiraceae bacterium
GCAGAATCATCTGTCATGTAAACATCCCTGTGATGGGAATTGAAAAATTCCACAATATGGAAACCGCATTTGTTCACATAAAAATGAATATTCCTTTTTTCAAAATAAGGTGTTACAGTTTCCCACACTTTTGTTTCCGGATACCTCTGTTCAATCTTTTTCCATACAGCAAGTCCGATTCCCTGGCTATGGCACACTTGTCTGACAAACAACAGATCCAACGAATTATGCTGTGTTTTTTATCAATAACAATGACAACACCTCCCACATTATTTCCATTTAATACGATATGGAATGTCTCTGCTCCTTTTGTATCCATAGATTTTTCAATATCTTCTCTTGGAATAACCTCTCCTTCCTGTTCTCCATATTCTTCTATCACTGCAATGCGAAAAGCTTTCTGTAAATCCTTAATAAACCATTCTTTGTCACTTTCTTTAATAGGGATTAATTCTACATTTTGTTTCATGATTTGCACGCCTCCACCATATTCTGAATTTTAAAACGTTTCTTTAATTTGCCCTTTTTTCTTTTATAAACAGTTTGAATTTTATTATTTCATAAGATCGTAAATGGTTTCTTAAATAATTCTTAACAAATCTAAAACCACCTCTCATAAAAGTGACGTCCCTAAAACTGGTTTTAGGACTTTTTACATCAAAAATAAGGGCATTCCTAATAAAACATTAATATATCCAGAACCCTTATAGCCATATATAGATACTTCCAAGACTATAACCTCTTTCCTTTGACGCAAATCAAATTTTGCCATACATACCCCATTGAAAAAGGCAGTCCGGCCAGCGCTCACGCTGCTGGACGGACTGCCCATCACATTCACTTTCATTGTATCTGTACTATATTTAGATGCAATACTGTCTCTGGTTCGCACTGTCCTTTCCCAGTTTTGTCGTCACTAGTTTACACAGCCTTGATAGCCCATTTGCTCATTGGAGATATTCAAACGTTCCGCAAATTTCTGACAGTTTGACGTCGTCTGATTCGGCATGATGATATATAATTAAAAAATGCATTGAAATACCCGTTCTCAAATACCATATGGAACTTATCTAAGAAAATGTAGATACGCTTGCCTTTCTTCCAGTTTTCCATCACACGGTTTAATGTAGCATCCGTGATAACCAAAAACCTCATTGTTTTCAACTACTTTCCCAAGTCTATTATGTCATAGACCACCATGTGTATATTCACGTCTACGTTACTCTCATAGACAAAAACGTCCTTTCCATTGTCAAAGTATGGAGCGTATTAATCTTTCGGTATCTAATCGGCAGCATTGTATTGAGTCCATCCGTTTGCCAGTATTTCAGCATTTTGATCTACCTGTTTAATTGATGGATAGATTGCGCCATTTTGCTGGTTTACCTCCTTCAATTTTAACATTGAGCGTATTTCACTTAGTTTAATTCCTTCTAAAGCATATCAGATGAAATTTTTTATATCCTTTAACTTGTTCGATAAATTCTTCTGAGCAAATTCAATATTGATTCTCCAATAGTTACTGTCTACCCTCGTCCACATGTGTTAAAATGCCAATACTGATATACTTTTTATTTCCAGACGTATCTTCCATCGATGAATACCATTTTATTTCTTCTTTTGATAACTTCTATATCCAAATCAAAATTACAGCATTTTCACCAGGGCCAGCAATTTGTCATCCTCCTGCCTATCATAAGGAATTTGAACCATCTTCTCCCTTGAATCTGTATCACAGTCATAATAACAAGAATATCCAAAGCCCGCCAAACCGGGAAGTTTATAAAAGCCTCCAAAAACAATAAAAATCTCTCCATCTGCATTATTTTGAGACAAAAAATTCTCAAAATTTTTCCTGTCGATATAAACATAACGGTCATCGTAAGAAATCATTTGACGCAGACTATCATCAGAAGCGAGAATATTCGTATCTTCACTTTTATGAAGATCTTCGTTTTCTTTCTGCAAAGTCCGTATACTTTTCAACAATAGCTGTCCATACGTATAAGCACTTTTTCATGGAGAAGTATAGTCTGAAATTCTTTTTTATCATATTCCTCCAATATGATTTTTGGTATCACAATCTGAGGCTTGAATACTCCTATGGTAAAAGGAGAAACCGGCGCATCTGTGACATAGACAAAAGTGTCGTCTATCTTCCTCTTTTCCATGCCTGCAACCAGTTTTCTCAATTTTCTTCTCCTGCCCAACAAAAGAATTGCACACACAAAAATACCGCAAACATACAACCAGCATATCCAAATATGATTCATACAAATTTCTGTCCACCAGAAAAATAGCATGACGCCGATCTTATTCTCATAAAAAAATTTCATCTTGCCTACAAATAGAACAGGGATAAATAAGCTCCATAACGCACCTTTTAAAAATACGCTATTTCTCGCAAAAGACAGACAAGAAAGAACATTCCCACTGAAAACAGAGCACATCGCAGCAGCTGTACACCATAATATACTGCACATAAATTCAAAAACAGTATTCCTCTGTCTAAAAATTCTTGCATTCCCATTTTTGATCTACTCCAATTCAAACGCCCCTGTATAAAGCTGATAATATTTTCCTCGCTCGGAAATCAAGTCCTCATGCGTTCCCCGTTCAATAATATGTCCTTGTTCCAACACCATGATCACATCGGAATTACGGACTGTAGAGAGACGATGCGCGATGACAAATACGGTTCTGCCTCTCATCAAAGCATCCATCCCTTTTTGGACAATTGCCTCTGTCCTCGTATCAATCGATGAAGTGGCCTCATCCATAATCATAACAGGAGGATCCGCCACGGCTGCTCTCGCGATAGAAAGGAGCTGTCTTTGCCCCTGCGAGAGATTCTCACCATTTCCGCTGAGTCTTGTCTGGTATCCCTCTGGGAGTCTCGTGACAAAATCATGAGCGCCTGAAAGCTTCGCAGCCTCTATACACTCTTCATCGGAAGCGTCCAATCTTCCATAACGGATATTGTCCATAACCGTACCAGTAAACAAATTCGTATCCTGCAAAATAATACCCAACGAACGCCTCAAATCCGCTTTTTTGATCTTATTGATATTGATTCCATCGTATCGAATCTTACCATCTGCAATATCATAAAACCGATTGATCAGATTCGTAATCGTCGTCTTTCCGGCTCCAGTCGCCCCAACAAAAGCCACTTTTTGTCCCGGCTTTGCATAGAGTGTGATATCATGCAGCACCGCCTTATTTTCTTCGTAGCCAAAGTCTACCTCTGACAGCCGAACATCTCCGGTCAATTTCGTATACGTCACACTTCCATCTAGAGAATGCGGATGTTTCCACGCCCACATTCCAGTCCTCTCTTTACTCTCCACCAATGTTCCGTTTTCTTCTCTGACATTGACAAGCGTCACATACCCTTCATCCGACTCTGGATCTTCGTCTATTAAATCAAATACGCGCTTTGCACCTGCCATTCCCATCACCACCGCGTTGACCTGTTGGGAGACCTGATTGATATTTCCCGCAAATTGTTTGGTCATATTCAAAAAAGGAACGACAATACTGATGGCAAGAGGCAATCCCGAAATACTCACATTGGGTACTTTGAATGCCAAAAAACAGCCGCCCGCTAATGCCACGATTACATACAGCAGATTTCCGACATTATTTAAAATCGGCCCCAAAATATTTGCATACTTATGCGCTTTTTCTGAGACCTGAAAAAGTTCCTCATTCAGGCGATCAAAAGCTGCTTTGCTCTCTTCTTCATGGCAAAAAACTTTCACAACTTTTTGGCCATTCATCATCTCTTCTACAAAACCTTCTACTTTTCCGATATTCTCCTGCTGGCGAACAAAATATCTCGCTGAACCGCCACCCACCTTCTTTGTCACAAATATCATAACTACTATGCCAAAAATAACAACTAACGTCATCCAGATACTGTAGTAGAGCATAATCCCAAATACGGTAGTGACCGTCACTCCCGCGATCAAAAGCTGCGGGATGCTCTGTGAAATCAGTTGACGCAGCGTATCAATATCATTTGTATAATAGCTCATGATATCCCCATGATTATGCGTATCAAAATATTTTACCGGAAGATTCTGCATTCCATTGAACATCTTTTCCCGCAGCTTCATCAAAGAACCCTGCGTGATCACTGCCATCCACCAGTTATAGACAAAACCGGCGATGAGTGAGAGGAAATAGAGCGCCGCAAGAATCAGCGCCATTTTTAAAATCTCACCAGAGACACTCTGCCAATCTCCGCTCTTCCAACTCTTTTCCATAATCGCAATAATATTTTGCATAAAGATCGCCGGAATCGAAGAGATCACCGCATTAAATAAGATACAAATGATCACCAACGGCAGCAATACCGGATAAAAGGAATAGACTGTCTTAAGAATCCTTCTCATCACGCCTTTATTTTTCTGCATCGGATTTTCCACCTCCCCTGTTCTGGGAAGCATACACTTCCTGATAAATCTGATTATTCTTTAATAACTTTTCATGTGTTCCAATGGCCTGAATCCTACCGCCATCCATAACGAGAATCCGATCTGCCTCCTGTACGGAAGAAATCCTTTGAGCAATGATAATTTTCGTCGTCTCCGGGATATATTCCCGAAATGCTTTTCTGATCATCGCATCGGTCTTAGTGTCCAC
>JAAVYC010000048.1 GCA_022790905.1 Lachnospiraceae bacterium
GTCTGTACCACATCATTTCCAATTTCCTCAAATGCCTTGATTCCAAAGTGCACCAAGGACACCAGATCTCTCGTCTGCAAGTTTTCACGCAATCTCGCATAACTCCCTAGAAACATCCAGGCGTGCTGCGTGATCATGGCCTGATATCCGATCTCGCCCATCATTTTTTTACAGCGCTCCATAAATACAGCAAAGAGATCCGATCTGCTATCGGGATAATGCATCCTTACATAGTCGTTTAATTTTACGTCCGCATTGGAAATTCCCATATAAGGGGGATTTGTCACCACGACATGATATTTCTGCGACAACAAGATTGCCTGTTTTGCCAAACCCTCTATAACCTCCCGAAATTTCGCATACCACAACATCAGCACAACATTTTCCGCTGCCCTTTCCCCTAGAGATCTCCAAACGCTTAAAAAACCCTCATAATCCCTGTCCTCTATTTCCAGAATGGAACCGTATTCTTTTGCATCCGCAAAAATATCGAGCAGATACTGTAATGTCTCCCTATATTCCTCTTCGAGCAACACCATTCCCACATCTGCCTCTGTCCTTAAATCATTGGTCTCTAAGATCGAGAAAAGATTAGGTTCCACTTCCTGCATCAAGATACGTCTGTGGTACTGTCTGGCTTTCATCATCACGGCAAAATAAGCCAACTGAAAAGCCCTATCGTCGATATCCAATCCATAGAGATTATGTTCCACGATACTTTTTGCCGCATCTCTTCTAGAATATCCGCAGCTCTCATAAATTTGCATCAATACATCAAATGCGTACACCAAAATATGACCACTGCCCATACATGGGTCAATGATCTTGATCTCTTCCGGTCTGATCTGGCCATATTTCTTCCGGATATTCTCCAGCTGTTCTGCAACATCTGTCTCCTGCTCTGTCTCCTCTAGATAATAGTTCCATCTACTTTTCAGCTCTTCGTTTTCATGCCCGTTTAACCACAATCTTCCCACGCTATTCTCGATCATATAGCGCACAATCCAGTCTGGAGTGAAAAGCTGCGTTGCCGCTGGAAGCCTTTCTTTTGTAATCTTTTCCTTCTTTTTTAGGAGGGCAAATGTCTCATCCTTTAGCTCCGTATTATAATACTGATACAGCCACCCGAGTATCTCCACCTGTCCGCCTTCTGCAATGAGAAAATCTTTTTCTTCTATATCATGCACCAGGTGATATACGATTCCATCTTGGTCTGTGACAGAGACATTCATTAGAAGTTCCGTATAATCTGCTGTACTCTCAAATAATTTTGGTAAGCAGGCACCAAGCGCATTGCACTGACGGATAAACAGGAACTGAAAGAGCCCGTCCACATCATTATCATTTTTCTTCCTCAGGATATCCTGTTTTTCTTCCTCCGTAAATTTCAGTTCCGCATCAAACGGTGTGGTCACAAGATCTGGTTCCAGCTTGGTTCCACTCTCACTGGACAATACTCTTACGTGCGTTGGCAAGTAATCGTTGACTTCCATAAAACGAATCGCAATCAGACGATTAAACCATGTGTAGGCTACCTCCTCTATGACATTTTGATAGCTTTCCCTATATTCCAGGCTCTGCGCCTTCCCTTGGATCGCATCCACCAACTGTCTGCGCTGCTTTATCTCATCTCCGGTAATCCGATATGGCTCCCTCATCCCGATATCATAGAACTCCATCTCCTCCGTGGACTGTACAAGAGCCTCTTTCATTCCCTCTTCTGTGATGCCAAGAAGCCCTGCCTTATATTTGATATCTGCAATCAATTTTTTTCTCGCCCAGATAGAAAAATTTTTCATTGCTGTTTTATCCACACTGTATACTCCTTACCTTACCAAGCGAAACGCCCGGTAATAATTATCTTCTGAATACTCGTTAAATATAATCAATTCCTGTTCCGTATAAGTTCCCGGATAAAAAAGCACCATCGGAATGTTTGCAAAACTCTGCGGCATATTATATAAAATCTTATTGAATACTTCCGGAGCCTGTAAAATTGGATAACATTTTCCAACCCCTGTCAAAAACACAACCGCATCTGTTGGCGTGTGCTCCACAATATATTCCACAATTAAGTTTTCTTTATCCGTGATTTTTAACGACCTCTGAACGGCACTGGCCACTTTTACAATCCCGCGCTTTTCCTCCATCGCATAACATTTTTCTAAAAACCCTTTTTTTTGCAAATGTTCCATGATTAGATCATATAAATCATATACGACTAACTCAAATTCTTCCGTACCCTTTAAGTTTTTCTCCTTCAGATAATCGATTCTCTCCCTGATCGCCAATTCCTCTTCCGGTGCATAATCAAACACCCAGTAATTGACCTCGTTTGCCTTTCCTTTCGTCCGCCGAAAAGAAGGATTTTTTATCAAGATTTCCATCTGATTTAGTCTGTCCTCGACATCCGCCATTACCGCACCCCCGTCAACGCTTTCACTATCAATTCCATATCATGAGCTTTCATCCACCGCTCCATTTCACTGTTTAGGACGGGCTTTTGTATTTTTCTCGCCCCTCTGCCTTTATCTGTCATTCCCGCTTCATAGAGCATAGTTTTATAACACCTACCCAGCCTGATTAAAGTCGCATCGGTCCACTTCGCAACTTTGTCATTTTGCAATTGTTTGTCCCGAAAAAAAATTCTGACATCGAGATCCATATATTCGTTGCTGCCAATCAGCATTTTCTCTCGAATGACTTCATAGATAAAATCAAAAAATAAAGTATCATGAGCCATAGCAGCCGCCAGCGCCAAAAGCTTCTGCGTTGACACATCTCCGTTTACAAAAATGGTATAAAAAGATGGATCCAAAGATTTGATTCTTGCCGTCACTGTACTGTAAATCTGATTCGCCCTCGCAGGCGTCGATGTTGCAAAAATATTTTCATCCTGTACTAATTCTTTTATTTCCTTATATGTCTTTCCTTCTGCTAAGAGCTCTACCCCATGTTTAAATTCCAGAAACCAAAATGAGAATTTTACAGCACCAGCACTATATTCGTTTCTTTTCATCCTTCCTATTCCCATGATCTTATCTCTCCAAAACTAATTGACACAAACCTATTATATCACAGATCATTTTATATTATAGAATAAAAGTGTGTCTCTTGACGCAACGCCCTCAACTTAAGAAACAGCCGCATGTAATCTGCACTTGTAATCATGGAGAGAACAATGTATAATGCAATCAAATATCCATGCAAGCATGTCTATTTTCCTCATTGCTCGCGGGAATAAAAATTTGAAAGCAGGTATTTTACTATGGGTTTTAAAATAAAAGATTAACCGAATTTGTTCCCCTAACCTTAAATGAAAGAACTGTACAAACGGTTTTTGACAGATGTTTGGCAGCAGAAAAAGATAGTGAGAAAAGCGCCGAAGAGAATTCAAAAACGAGCAAATTTGACAAAGACAAACTTGCCGCTAACGCCATTCAGATCAAATACTTAATCGGTCAATTGGCCGTAATGCACGAAATATATAAAAAGAGCTTTTCAGATTCTTATGAAGACGCTCTTAGAAGTTTCCGCTGCATCAATGCTGCAGAGCTTCTGGATAAAAACTCTGATTGGTATCCTCTGGATGGAAGTTTTCTTCAGCGCTATGACGGAACTCTTTGGACAGAGACGTCTTCTGTGTGTATCGGCTTACTGAATTTGGGAATTCATACAGATCTCATTCAACACAAAACAGAAGAGGAAAAAGATTTTGTCCGTTTTTGCTCCGTAGCTCCTACTTATCCTCCCGAGGATTCGCGTTACTCCCAGACGGACCGCGTACTATTTGTGGCAGATTTTAAATATCATGAAAAAAAGTATTCAGAGGCGGCAACGCTCTATGAAAAAGCTGCGGAATTAGGCAACGCAAGGGCGCAGTATCTGTGCGGCATGATGTATCTTAACGGAGAAATAGGCCCGAAAGAATATGTTGACGTTAAAAAGGATCCGCAAAAGGCAATCGATTGGTTTCAAAAAGCAGCGGAACAGGAGATTGGGGGAGCAATGTTTTCTTTAGGCGATATCTACTATCTCGGCGTTGAAGATGAAATACAGGCGGACAAAGCCGCAGCGCTTCCATGGTATCAGCGCGCGGCAAAAGTCGGAGTACCGTTAGCAGTCACTTTACTGAAATACGTCTATGATGAGGCGAGTAACTCTTTACGAGATGCATCCGCTGTGTTCGACGAAATGCTTGCCGACTATGATTCATACGAATCTCTTCCTTTTAATGTTCGTGACTGGCTTATCAATTGTTTTCCAAGCTTAAATTATGACCAGCAAATGAGATTTTTTTCTATACAGTCAGAAATTACAGAAAATCTATTAGGTTAAAGATATTATTTTTTATCCATTTTCCGAATTTTTTCATAGACATCGTACCAGCTGTAACATCTGGTGATGTTGTCTCCTGTACACTCTTTGTTATATCCCGTGGCATAGCAGAGTATCGGAACGATCTCCGACAATTCCGCTATGTTTCCGGGATTATCTTCTACCATCACATCGACTCCGCTCTCCTGCACTTCCTGGGATTTTCGCTCTCCCTGAGCCTGGGAAAATATCAACTGATCATATACGATCTCGTTTTCATCTAACCATTTTTTTACGATCCCTCTCATACGCTTCCCAGCCGCATCGTCCTTATTTGTCCGCCACCTCGCGGTAATTATGTATATCTCATGGCCTTCCTGTTTTAATTTTTTTATTACTTCTGACGCTAGCGCACGCGCCGGTTCATGGACCCCGTAATATTCCAGATATTCGTCCCAGAACTCGCTCGCCAACTCATCGCTGACCCCAAATGTCTTTGCTATTTCATAGCTGCTGTCACCGATGTGATATTCAACATTTCTTTCCACGCAATATCTGCTGAAATAATCCATGGAAAATTGTTCTACATTTGTCAGCACACCATCGATATCTATTCCTATTCTCATAATTTTATCCCTCCAAAGTAAATTGATACGAGCCTATTATATCACAGATCACCCTATATGAGAATAAAAGAGCTGTGCACTAAAAATTAGTGCGCAGCCCTTTTAACCTTCCAAAACTTCTATCACTTTATATTTCGCTTTCTCAATCATAAGCCTTCCGGCTTTTTCTAATTCATCTAATGCCGATTTCACTTCTTTTTCCACCATTTTCAGACTGTCCGCAATTTGCTTCGTTGTCGGAGGAAAACCATGCTCTTCCATAAAACTTTTGATATGCTCGTATACCTTTTCTACATTGTCCATAATACACCTGCTTTCTTTTTACTGATAGTATGGACAATTTCTCTGGAATTATGTGGAACATTACAAAAATTGAGTTTCTGGCAGTTTTTATCTATTTTTCCTGTAAAAATTTCTCTACACTGACCAATTTTACACAGGTCATAAAAACTTTTCCGGCAAGTTCTAATTCTTCCACTGTAAGATAGGACGGCGCAATACGGATAATCGAATCTTTTGGATCCTTTTTATATGGAAATGGAGCTCCTGCTCCAGTCAGAACAACGCCCGCCTCTTTTGCCTTTTGAACGATGGCTGTCGCACATCCCTCCAAAGACTCAAACGCGATAAAATATCCTCCTAGAGGTTTTAACCAGCTTCCAATATTCAAACCGCCAATTTCTCTCTCTAACGTATTTTCCACTATCTCAAATTTTGGACGCATACTGTTTGCATGCTGTTTCATCTTAGCCTTAATACCATCTAAATTCTTAAAATATTTTACATGGCGATACTGATTGACTTTATCAAATCCAATGGTCTGTATCGTAAGACTCTCTCTCACAAAATCCAGATTCTTTTTCGACGCTGCCATCGCTGAGATTCCGGCTCCCGCAAATGAGATCTTGGATGTCGAGGCAAATTCATAGACCATATCCGGATTTCCCGCTTTTTCACATTCCGAAAGGATATCCAATATCTCTGCCTGATTTTCATCATACAAGTGATGTACAACATAGGCATTATCCCAAAAAATTCGAAAATCCTCTGCCGCTGGCTTTAACGCCGCAAAACGTCTGACTGTCTCATCGGAATAAACGATACCCTGCGGGTTGGAATATTTTGGTACGCACCAGATTCCTTTTACGGAATCATCCTGATTGACATATTGTTCTACCAGATCCATGTCCGGCCCTTCTTCTGTCATCGGAATATTAATCATTTCAATGCCAAAATACTCTGTTACGGAAAAATGTCTGTCGTATCCAGGAACTGGACAGAGGAACTTTACTTGATCCAATTTACACCACGGAGTACTTCCGCAGACACCGTGAGTCATAGAACGCGATACTGTATCATACATAATTGTAAGGCTTGCGTTTCCACATACAATCACATTCTCAGGATGAACTCCCATCATGTCCGCCATCAGTTTTTTTGCCTCTGGTATCCCATCTGTCACGCCATAATTACGGATATCCGTACCGTCTTCTGTGAACATATCCGACTCAGAATGCAAGATATCCATCATCCCCATATTCAGATCCAGCTGTTCCGCCGATGGCTTTCCTCTCGCCATATTCAGACTCAAATTCCGCTTCTGATATTCCTTATAGGCTTTTTCCAGACTTTCTTTTTCTCTCAGCAATTCTTCTTTTGACATTTCCTGATAAGACTTCATTTTCATCCTCCTGTTATTCCTCTGATGTTTGACTTTTTAAAAATGTTAAATGCTCTTTTATCTTCTTTTCATAACCAATCTCTGTCGGTTTATAAAAGACTTCCTCTTTTAAAGCGTCCGGCAAATATTGTTGTTTTACATAGTGATTTGGATAATCATGCGCATAGAGATATCCCATGCCATGTCCTAATTTCCCACTTCCTTTATAGTGGGAATCCTGCAAATGAACCGGTATCGGTGCAGTCTCTTTTTCTCTGACACAGGAGAAAGCCTGCTCTATCGCTTTACAGGATGCATTACTCTTTGGCGCCGAGGCAAGATATGTTACTGCCTGTGCTAAAATAATCTGTGCCTCTGGCATCCCCACACGCTCTACCGCCTGTGCGGCCGATACCGCTACCGTTAAAGCATTTGGATCGGCATTTCCAACATCCTCCGAGGCGCTAATCATCATTCTTCTCGCAATAAACTTGATATCCTCTCCGGCATACAACATTCTTGCCAGATAATAGACTGCCGCATCGGGGTCAGAACCGCGAATACTTTTGATAAATGCAGAGATCGTATCATAGTGCTGATCTCCCATTTTATCATAGCGGACTGCCCTTTTTTGGATACACTCCTGCGCCACATCCAGGGTAATATGAATCAATCCGTCTGCGCTTCGCTCTGTCGTTAGAACACCCAGTTCAATTGCCGTCAATGCCGTTCTGGCATCCCCGTTGCTGATATCTGCCAAAAATTCTTCCGCTTCCGACTCCAAGCAAACATCGTAATTCCCCATGCCTCTTTCTTTATCTGTAACAGCGCGCTTTAAAAGAATCCGGATATCTCCTTTTTCCAGGGTTTTCAACTCAAAGATCACAGACCTGGACAATAGGGCGCCATTGACTTCAAAATAGGGATTCTCCGTCGTAGCTCCAATCAGGATCACTGTTCCGTCCTCCACAAAGGGAAGAAGATAATCTTGCTGCCCTTTATTGAACCGGTGTATCTCATCGATAAACAGAATCGTTTTCTTTCCATACATTCCCTGATTGTTTTTCGCCTGCTCAATAACCTGTTCCATATCTTTTTTTCCAGAAGAGGTCGCATTGATTGACAAAAATTCTGCCTTTGTCGTATGCGCGATTACCTTTGCAAGCGTAGTCTTTCCCGTTCCCGGAGGCCCATAAAAGACAATGGAACTCAACTTGTCTGCCTTGATCGCCCGATACAACAATTTATCTTTTCCGATAATATGCTGTTGACCGACGACCTCTTCTAATGTTTTCGGTCTCAAACGACTCGCAAGCGGTGACTCATTTTGCATATTTTGTTCTCTCATGTATTCAAATAAATCCATCTTTCTCACCTTATCCCTATAGAATATACATCATTTTGCAAGTCGAATCAACAAAAATTTCATTTTTTGTGAAATTTATATCAAGATTTCTGCCCGGAAAGATGTCTATTCAAACAGAATTTCCTCTACCGTCACAAATTCATAGCCATCCTTCTTTAATTGATCCACAATCGCGAGCGCTGCTTTCACACTGCTCTCTGAGGCATCGTGCAACAGGATAATATCATTCTCCTCTACGTCCTTGACCACCTTACTGACAATTTTAGAAGAACTTCCGCAGCACCAATCTAAAGGATCCACATTCCAGAGCACTGTAATCATATCCTTTGCACTCGCACTCTCCTTTGGCTCATTCCCAAATGGAGGGCGCAAATATTCCGGATATTCCCCTGTAATCTGATGGAGCAACTCGTTTGTCTTTTTAATCTGATTTTCCGCATCCGTTGCTGAAAGTGTCGCCAGATTGACATGGTCATAAGAATGATTCCCTATCACATGACCCTCTTTGTGCATCTTCTTTACAACGTCTGGATAGAGGGCAACTTGTTTTCCCAATAAAAAAAAGGTTGCTTTCACATCCCTTTCTTTTAGCCCGTCCAAAAGCTTCTTTGTATATTCCGGATCCGGGCCGTCGTCAAATGTAAGAGCAACTTTCTTTTTCTGCGAATCTTCCGCTGCCGGCTCCGCTTTCACATTGTCACTCTGCGTCGATATCAGTCTTCCCTCTTCCTTTATTTCCATTAATCTGACTGTTAAAACTTTAAACGCCAAAACAGTAAGAATCAATAAATTCAAACAAAACAACAATTTTGCAGCCTTTTTCATAATTACTCCATGATTTCTTTTTGTAAAATTCTATGCCGCAAAATTTCCACTTATGTTTTATCTAA
>JAAVYC010000049.1 GCA_022790905.1 Lachnospiraceae bacterium
CAGCATTATACATCTCTTGTCTATATCGGCAAATGGGGCCGTGATATTCTTCAAACGATATGGAATCACCACACATTTAAAATCCCTCTATGGGATTTTTCTATTGGATATGGTTCAGACATCATCACTACCCTTCATTATTATGTCCTTGGAGATCCGCTCAATTTACTTAGCATCCTCGTACCTCCAAAATTTACGGAATATCTGTATGGAGGATTAATCCTATTTCGCATCTACCTCGCCGGAATCAGTTTTAGTCTCTATTGTTTTTCTATGAAAAAGGGAAAGACAGCCACATTATTCGGGACAATCAGCTATATCTTTTGTGGATATATGCTGTTTTCTGCCGTTCGACATCCTTTTTTTATTAACCCAATGATTTATCTGCCACTACTGCTCATCGGTGCAGAACGCATATTCCAGCGCAAAAGCCCTGCACTGTTTATTGGTATGGTATCTCTATCAGCTATCAGCAATTTCTATTTTTTCTATATGCTTGTATTTGCCGTCTGCTTCTATGTGGGAATACGATTTTTTACATTCCCGCATCTGCATCCGATAAAAGAACTATTTTCTGTCATTGGATGTTTTTTTTGCTATGCACTGCCTGGCATCTGTATGTCCGCGTTCCTCTTACTCCCTGTACTCATGCAATTTCTTGGAACAAACCGGACAAAAACAGAACAGCTATCCTCCTCTTTTTATGAGCCATCTTATTACCTAAATTGTATTTTCTCTTTTACTTCAACAAAGCGAATCGGAAACTGGACTTGCCTAGGTTTCACCGTGATAGCCCTGCTTGCCCTTATCTTTCTGTTCTCATCCAGAAAAAAATACACTGCCCTAAAAGTTGCTTTTTTAATCCAAAGTGGAATGCTGTGCATTCCATTTTTCGGAAAGGCATTGAATGGTTTTTCCTATGTAAGCAACCGCTGGTGTTTTATTTATTCCGGCCTTGTCTCCTATATTGTGGCAACAATTCTCAACGACCGTACTTCTTATTTTCGCACATCCGCAGTGTGGAAAAAAAGCCGCGCACAAAGAATTTTTACAGCTTGTCTCCTATTGGTGATGTGTTTTAACCTCGCATTAAATGGCTACTACCTTTTTCATCCAAACGGCCAGGATTATGCCTCGCATTTCGTGGATTTCGGCAAAGCTTTTGACACGGTACAAACTACTGCTCCCAAAGCAGTTTTGCAAAAGGCTTCGTCTGACGATTCCTTTTTTCGGTTTGAACTAGATGACAATATCTCTTTGAATACCGCCGCACTTTTTGGCATAAATGGAACCCAATACTACTGGAGCCTCGAAAATCATAATATCTCCGATTATTTGATGGATCTATCATTAAATAGACTTCGTGTATTCAAATACAAAAATATCGACCATCGGACATTCCCAAACGCTCTTGCAAGCGTCAAATATATTGCCCAAAGCGACTCCAACGTCCTGCCATATGGATATACAAAATATGATACGGTTACTTTCCCACAGGGAACATCATATGAGCTCTATAAAAATTCATATACTCTGCCCCTGGGATACACTTATACTTCCTACCTCTCCCAGAAAGATTATCGGAACATGTCCCCAGAACTGCGTCAGGAAGCCCTTTTACAGGGGATTTTGTTAGAAGATCAGGATATCGAGACATTAGCCTCGTCCTATCCAAAAACAAAAGCAAGCTTTACATCACAGTCCATAGACTACACAATAAAAAACATAACAGATATAGAACTCCTCTCAGATGGCGGATTTGAGGTAAAAAAAGCCGGTGCCTCCCTCACACTCCATTTTTCCGGTCTGCCCAAAAGCGAGACCTATCTCTCGTTTCGCGGAGCAAACTTTTCTGCCAAAAATCAGATCGGTAAAAAATTTATATTAAAAATCGCCTCCAACGAGTCCAAAAACAAACTGGAATATCTGAGTCCATATTACAAATATTACAGTGGGCAAAAAAATTTTTTAGTTCATCTGGGATATCATAAAAATCCACAATCCGATATCACCATCACGTTTCCAAAAAAAGGCTCGTACCATTTTAAAGATTTGCAAGTGATCTGCCAGCCTATGAAAAATTACAAAGAACATATTCAAAAATTAAGGGAAACATCTCTGAAGCAAGAGGAAATCGGGACAAACTCTGTGAAAGGATCTATCCAGCTTTCACAAGATAAAATTCTATGCCTATCTATTCCATATAGCAAAGGCTGGACGGCAATGGTAGACGGAAAAAAGACGCCCCTTTTCAAAGCAAATGTGATGTACATGGCACTTCCTCTTCGTGCGGGAAGCCATAAAATTGAACTCTCTTATCACACACCTGGATTGAAACTGGGCGTTTATATAAGCTGTGTTGGATTCGTGATTTTCCTTATCATCCTGTATAGGAATCGCTCACGCACTCTCACTTTAGATTCCATGGATTAAAACTCCATGGAATCTCTTCTCAAATTATTTTTCCGGTGAACTTTCTCAATACCTGTCACATTCACGGTTATCCCACAAAGCTGTTATTTTTTTGTTCGAACGGTTTTCTTTGAAGACCAGTCGGAATATAGCTTTTTACTTTTTCCGTTCACTTTCACTGTCTTATATGTGCGGATCCGGACATAATATTTCTGCTTTCCCTTCAACTTAGAAATCTTCTTTATGGAAGCGCTCCGTTTCGCAGTGGTCATTTTAGTCGTCGCGCCTTTAAAGTTTCCTTTTGTGCTGTACTGAATCTGGTAACCGTCCATTTGCGTCGTCTGCTTCTTCCATGTCACCTGCATTCCTTTGGATCTCGCAGCGATTGTCTTCAGCGCGGTTTTCTTTGGTCTAACTGTAAATGTTTTTTTCATGGTCCCGCTGTAATTACCCCGGAACTTCACCGTCACTGTATAGACTCCCGGATTTTTTCTTCCCTTTGGATAACTGACTTGATAATCCGTACCTGCTTTCAATTTTGCACCTTTGGAGTTCGTCACTGTTACAGAAGGAGTTTTCACTTTTCCATCATAAGAATAATCCGTCTTACTCAATGTGATCTTTTTAGGGCTAGCGATCGCTGACACTTCTGTAGTCCTTGAACATACACTACACACATTCTGAACTTTTCCACTCTTTGTCGGCGTTGCCGGAATGCACTTCCTGACATATTTATGACTTAGTACAGGTATCTCTTTGGTATAAGTATCACCACAACTACAAGTATACATTCTGATACCCGTCTCCGCGCAAGTCGGTTGCCTTTTTACCACACTTTGATACGTATGATTATGCTCCGGTTTGCTTGGTTCTTCCGTGTCCTGACTATAGAAAGTCACATTACGTTCTTCCATTACCATATCCTTCAGATCCTTTACGTCCGCCACTGTAACCAGATCCTCAGAATAAAAAGGCGTACCAAAAAATAAAAACGTATAATCCCCCGGTACTGCTTTATTCGTCCCATTCGTTCCGTCAAATGCCTGCAGATAATATTTCCCCTCGTGTTCCTCTTTCTCATCCGTCGTAAGCGTAACAGCCTGACCCCAGTCTTCCTTATTCAAAATAGCTTCACTATCACTGTTCCAATAATCTGTCCGTATTCTAAGCACACAATCCGCTTCAAAAAATAAATAATTTTCGTCTATTACCTCATGATGACTAAATGGATTGCCCTCTGTATCATACCATGTAACTTCAAAATATATTTCTTCGTCAGGGATTTCTCCAATATCTTTCACCAAAATTTTTTTCAAATCCACACTTGAAGGTGCCGAATGAATTTTAATACTTCCTACTTCACGGAAAGCTTCTTCCTTTTCACCTACTGTCCAGACACCATTCCCAAAATTCAGTGCATACCCTTCCCCTATAAACTTTGACGCCAATACAAAACAGGACGCTGATGTGCTTCCTGACGCTAAAATATACTCTTTTTTCAACGGCGTAGTTGGGAACAGCCGGCTCTTTGTCTGAAACTGCGTTGTCCCAGTCACTTTTCCGGCAATCATCAGCAGCCCTTCTTGATTTAATACGAGTATTCCCCGCTTTTCCCCTGAGCTGCTTACTCCGGCAAAACTCCCTTCTATCACCGGATTCATCACGCCATTAAAATCCAGGCAGGCACCGCTTTGAAGCACAACATTTTGTAAATAATCTGACTTCAATATCATGTGCGCCTCGTCCTTTAGAACAAGATTTCCTATTTGATTCAATACTGCCTGGTCCATAGTCACACTACTGAGCGTTAAAGTCGTCTCCGAATTTCCACGAAATTCCTTTGTTTTCGCATATTGACTTGTATTCGTCCCAGAAATATTGACTTCCGCCTGGCTGTTATGACTTGTATCAACATTCTCCCTTACCGTTGCTTTTGCATCTAAGTTCAACACTGCCTTCTTCTTATAGGGAACATTTTTATCAGATCCAGCCTCATGTCCCATATAGATGGCCTGAAACACCGTCTTATCATTTGAATTTCTCACCGTTAAAGCAGCATTCTCACCAACAGCCGTACCTGTATAGCCGCCTGCATATATGGTCGGAAGCAATTCCTCTTCCGTGCCTCCCATACCCCCAGAACCGCCTTCCAAATAAGTACTTACATTATCCAATGTAAGGCTATGACCGGCCAGAAAGATCTCCCTGTGCGGAACACTTCCCAGCGCATCGCTAGACTCAAGCGTCAATTTTATATTCTGAAAACAGACACCGTCACCTTCTAGCTGAATCGGACTCCTTGAACACAACTCACTCGTTGAAGATGTACCACGAATCACAGTATTAGCCGGAATCTTTACCGGAAGCATCCTTCCACTTGCTTCCGCCTCTTTTCCTATACCGATAAAATTATTCACAATAATTGGACTTCTATGTTCTTGCAACGCCGTCATAAACTCTTCTCTTGTCGTTACAGTCACTCCCTGCTCGCCAGACTGCGGGCTTATCTCTCTCTCCTGTGCCTCTGCAGACATCGGTACCCGGACTCCCCCAAATAGTACTGCCGCTGCCATTACAACACACAAACATTTTCTAATCCCTTTTCTCATAAATTCTCCTCTCCGAAATTTTATCGAATACTTAATCCCAAAGTATTAGTTTTTGATTATACCAAATTTATACACAAAAATCTATGTACATTTTATGGGATTTTTTGAATTGGGTGATCTTTTTTGCCAAAATGGTGATAATATCACAGAATTCTGAAAAAAAATTAGTTATTATAGAAATATAAACAAAAGAATATAAGGAGGTACAAGATGGCATTTTTTGGCTTTTTAAAACAGCCTGACTGCTGCTTACTCCGGAAAGGCGGAATGTCAATATGAAGATTGTTATTGTAGGTGGTGTGGCAGGCGGCGCAACAGCAGCTGCCCGTATTCGCAGATTAGATGAACAGGCAGAAATCATTGTGTTTGAGCGCTCTGGATATGTTTCCTACGCAAACTGCGGTTTGCCCTATTATATCGGAGATGTGATCACGGACCCCAAAAATTTGACACTTCAGACTCCGGAGAGCTTTTTCGCCCGGTTTCACATTAATATGAAGGTCCATCATGAGGTCACTGCCATCCATCCTGACAAAAAGACGGTTTCCGTAAAAAATTTATTAACAGGTGAAAACTTTGAAGAATCTTATGATAAGTTGGTTCTCTCTCCCGGTGCAAAACCCACTCAGCCAAAACTTCCAGGTGTAGGCATTGACAAACTATTCACTTTGCGAACCGTAGAGGATACTCTTCGTATCAAAGAGTATATCAACAAAAACCATCCAAAATCTGTTGTACTGGCAGGAGGCGGCTTTATTGGACTGGAGCTGGCAGAAAATTTACAGGAGTTAGGAATGGAAGTGACCATTGTTCAACGCCCTAAGCAGCTGATGAATTCCTTTGATTCAGATATGGCCTCCTTCATTCACAGCGAAGTGCGTAAGCATGGCGTGAAATTGGCTCTGGGGTATACTGTCGAAGGCTTTGAAGAAAAAGATGGTGGCGTAGACGTTCTACTAAAAGATGAAGCTCCCCTTCACGCAGATATGGTAGTCCTTGCTATCGGTGTCATCCCGGATACCACACTGGCAAAAGAAGCGGGACTAGATCTCGGCATCAAAGGCAGTATTGTCGTCAATGACCGAATGGAAACCTCTGTACAAGATATTTATGCCGCGGGTGACGCGGTGCAGGTAAAACACTATGTCACTGGTGAAGATGCTCTAATTTCTCTAGCAGGCCCGGCTAATAAGCAAGGACGCATTATCGCGGATAACATCTGTGGCGGTGACAGCCGGTACTTGGGCAGTCAAGGCAGTTCTGTCATAAAAATTTTTGATATCACTGCCGCTATCACTGGCATCAATGAAACGAACGCAAAAAAAGCCGGATTGGATGTAGATACTGTAATTCTCTCTCCTATGAATCATGCGGGCTATTTTCCTGGCGGCAAAGTAATGACGATGAAGGTGGTTTTTGAAAAAGAAACGTATCGCCTTCTGGGTGCTCAGATTGTGGGTTACGAAGGTGTGGAAAAGCGCATCGATGTGTTGGCAACAGCTATCCATGCCGATCTAAAAGCCATCCAACTAAAAGATCTGGATCTGGCCTATGCACCGCCTTATTCCTCCGCAAAAGATCCTGTGAATATGGCAGGCTTTATGATCGATAACATTGCCAAGGGAGTACTCAAACAATGGCACTTAGCTGATATCGACCAACTTCCGCGTGATGGCAGTGTGACTTTGTTAGATACCAGAACCGAAAAAGAATATACCTATAGTCATATTAAAGGTTTCCTCAATATTCCCGTTGATGAACTTCGGGAACGTCTTGACGAAATCGAAACCGGAAAGCCTGTCTACGTGATCTGTCAGAGTGGTCTGCGCAGTTATATTGCCAACCGAATTCTAGAAGGAAACGGCTACGAAACCTACAACTTCTC
>JAAVYC010000050.1 GCA_022790905.1 Lachnospiraceae bacterium
CTTTCTCTATCTGTGCGATACGCTCCAATTCTTCCATGGTAAGAGAAGAATCCGAAACACCATTCTTAATATCCACCTCTTTACAGAGTAACTCCAAATCCTGCTGTTCCTTAGAATCATCTTCGATCTCATAAAATTCTTTGATCGCCTGTTTATCCTGCTCCACACTCATCAACTCATCTGTAGCTTCACTCTTGAGATCCCGCATTTTAGAATAATGATCCCGGCGCTCCTGAACATTTTTGTCAATCGCTCTATCAACATCCCAAGCATCCTGCACCAATTTCATCGCTCTTTTCTGTGCCTCTTCCCGCTTCTGTGTCACCGGATCCTGCATCAGATTCAGATCCCCCGCAAAAACAGCTCCTTTATCCTCTTTTTTTGCTTTGTCATTTTCGGATCTTTCTACCTTTTTATCCTGTCCATTGAAACGCTCCAAAATCTCTGTACTATTCTGTCCTGCCATAGATACTCTGCTCATATTCATCACCTCATGTTTTTATCTGTCAAAGATTTCTAATCATTTACTTATGTTATCGGTTTTTGTCCAGTTTTTCTTTAGATTTTTCTCTCATCTCTCATCACTTTCTTGCGAAGTTCTAACAAAATCTTTTTTTCCATACGCGATACCTGCACTTGACTGACTCCTAACTCTTTCGCCGCCTGTGTCTGGGTCTTATCCTGGAAATAACGCAAGAGTAAAAGTTTTCTCTGCTTTTCCTCTAGCTCTTCAAGTAACTGTTCTACCAATATCTTGTTGATCAGAAATTCTTTTTCATAATCGCCTCCTTCCGTCTGGATACTTCCCGCGGGAACTGCTCCTCCCTTTGCCGAAATCTGCTCCTCTAAAGAAATTTCATTCCCATCCTTTTCATAAATGCTCTGAGAAAGCGATGTCACCTCTCTATTCGCCTCCGTTGCTGTGATAATCTCGTCGATCCTGAGCCCTGTCTCCCCTGCAATTTCCTCGATCGTAGCATCTCTCCCTTTTTCCTGTTCAATCCTTTCTCTGGCCTTTGCAATGTGATATCCCTGCTCTTTTAATCCCCTAGAAACCTTCATCATAGAATTATCTCTGAAAAAACGTTTTAATTCCCCGGTAATCAGCGGAACTGCATAAGTGGAAAAAGCGACTCCGAAAGCCGTGTCAAAACGGTCAATCGCCTTCATCAAACCGATCATTCCAATCTGACAGAGCTCCTCCTTGTCATGCCCTCGGTATTCAAACCGTTTCACTACCGCATAGACAAGCGGACGATTTTCTAAGATCAGCTCTTCCCTGGCCTTTTCATCTCCCGTATGTGCCTTGGCAAGCCTTTCCTCAAAATCATTCATCTTTTACCGTCCCTATCTCCTTTTCTAAGATCACCCTTGTCCCAAATTGCAACTCTGATTCCACTTTTACCACATCCATAAACGCTTCCATAAATGCAAACCCCATTCCGGAACGCTCTTCCTGCGGTTTTGTGGTATAAAACGGCTTTTTCGCCTGCTCAATATCGAAAATTCCTTTTCCCATATCTTTTACTTCAATATGTAAAATCCGGTCTAGCAAAACGCAGTGCAATTCCACCAATCCATCCCGTTCCTCATATCCGTGAATGATTGCATTCGTCACTGCCTCAGAGACGGAAGTACGAATATCTTCTATCTCTTCCATCGTTGGATTCAACTCTGCCACAAAAGCCGCGACTGCAACTCTTGCTAACCCCTCATTGACCGAATCCGCCGAAAATGTCATATGCATCTCTTTTCTCATTCTTCCTCTCCGCCTTCCTCAATTTTTATCATCTTATGAAGTCCCGACAGCAAAAAAATTTTCTGAATTCGTTTATTCATGTGCTCTGCCTGCACTTTGCCACCTGTAAACTCCATATTTTTACAGCGTCCTATCATCATCCCTATTCCCGAACTGTCCATAAACTCTGTATTCTGAAAATCGAAAATCAGATTTTTTACCGAATAGGTTCTAAGAAGCATGTCTGTCTGTTCCCGTAAATCCAAAGAACTGTGGTGATCCAATTCTTTTGGGACCATAATTCTAAGCCCATTGTCCTTTAACTCATATTGAAAAATCATAAACAATCTTTTCCTCTCTGCGGAAATCCTCGCTTTTCGTTGAGGAGCCCGCGTATTCTACCTAGAAGAATCTTTTATCATACAAAAAGACACCAGAACTTTTCTGATGTCTTTTGTAATCTCTATTCATTTTGCATATCGTTCCCATTATCTCCACCTTGGTTCGGATCATTGGTGCGACCATCCGCCGTACCGCTATCGCCGTTTTCATCCTCCTCATCTTCCGATGCTGGACCATATTCATTCAGATATCGCTGTGCTGTAGCTGCACGCTCTGTATTTGGATACAAATCTACCACTTTCTGATAATAAGTTCTGGCATTGTCGATATCGTTATTCTTGCGATAAGACTGTGCAATATAGTACAGAGCATATCCGTCATGATAGTTCTCATCAATTTCCATAATCTTCTCAAAATCTACAAGCGCCTCCGCATAATTCAACCGATTATAATTCTGATACGCTTTTGCGTAAAGCTCAGAGAGATATTTACTGTTGACCTCCCCATTGACCGCATCGTACAGTGCTTTTGAATTCTCATCTAGATATTCTGCATTGACATTCGCTAACGCATCTCCTGCTTTTGTCACATCACCATCCCGATATGCTGCATAGGCTTCTAAAAGCTGCTGATACGTCGCCACTTTTCCGCCGGCACTGTCTGAACTGTCTTTTTCACTATTTAACTGTTCCTCCAAATCTTTCACTTTAGAATTCAGTGTTTTAATCTCCTGATTTTTCGTTGAAAGTGTATCATTCGCCTCCAACACCTCTTTTCTCGCATTAGACTTTGCGCTCTGTCGCACTCCCGGAACAACCAAGAAACAAGTGATCAACACACCCACCAACAAGCCAATTGCAATGTTTAAAATTGTGGAACCGGAACTGCTTTCTTTAAAAGTTGAAGTAGGGCGGATGATAACATCATTTCCGCTCTGATAGGAAACAGATTTCTTCTCCTTTCCATTTCCGAAAGCCTGAATTTTGCTATTCAATTCTCTCAAATAGCGATGTGTTACCGTATTCCCCTCGTCAATCTCCATTGCATTTTCTAAGGCCTTTTTCGCCTGTTCTAAATTTCCCTCTTCCAGATAAAGCAAACCTAAAAGTTGATGCCCCTGTACCATTTTTGAATTCATAGAGAGCACCTTTTTCAACTGAATAACTGCTAAATCCTTACTATCCTGTCTACAATAGAGTAAAGCCTGATTATATTTTTTGATTGTCTGATTTACAGACTCTAAACGAGCCGGATTTTCCTGAATCTCATCGAGATAATCCCCTGCTATATTATTTTCTGGCTGGAAACTTTTGCTGATCACCCACTCCCTTAATGCAGAGACCATCTCTCCCATTTCAAA
The DNA here is from genome assembly GCA_022790905.1 of Lachnospiraceae bacterium. GTDB lineage: Bacteria > Bacillota > Clostridia > Lachnospirales > Lachnospiraceae > Maccoyibacter. Next base: position 3,441 of record JAAVYC010000050.1, read on the forward strand.
ATAAATCAAACCCAGTAAATTTCTTGCAGATGTATTTTTCTTATTAAAACGCAGACTTTTTTTCAAGCTGTCGATCGCCCCAGATAGGTCCCGTACATTTGCCCGCGCCAACGCCTGATTATAACAAGAATTCGATGCCTGCACGATCTTCTTATATATCTTTACATCCACTCCGCAATTCGGACAAAATGTCTCTTTGCCAAGCGCTGCTCCACAGTGATAACATTCCATTACTTCATTCCTTTCATTTCTTCAAGCATTTCTTTTAAAATATCTGTCATGTCTGTCATGTCTTGATTATAAATTGCATTTTCTGCTTCTTCTACTTCCAAACTAGGCTGGAATTTTTTTAATTCTTCTTCAAAATCAATCATTTTTCTTACCTCCTGTGATATGTAATAACTCTCCTATAAAATACAGGGATCCCACACAGAACAAAACCTGCCCTTTTTCCCTTGTCTTTACCGCTTTTAAATATGCTTCCCTACAATCCTCTATCGAAATCACTTGATACCCAAAATTTAAAAATACTTCTGCTAACTCCCCGGCAGCTATCCCACGTTTATCTGGAACTTTTGTGACAAAAATCTCTTCCCATTCTACTCGTTCCGTCAAAAGTCTAATCGCTTTTTCGTAGTCCTTATCAGACACCATGGAAAATAATAGCAATGGCCTTTTTGCTTCCATAAGCGCCACGGCATCCAAAAATGCAGAAATTCCCTGCACATTGTGAGCCCCATCAAAATAGATATCCTCACTCACTTCCTGCATTCTTCCCTGCCAATCGACTCGCTTAAGTGACTCCAGAATTTGCTCTTTAGAAATTCCTGTCTCCTTTTCTATCACTCGCATCGCCTGATAGGCAAGCGTCATATTCATCATCTGATATGGGGCCATAAAAGGAATGGAAATTTTTGTATTATCATCATAGTCACAACGAAAATAAAAATCAATACATTTTTCGCGAATTTCACTAAATTTTAAGGAATTCTGTTTTATCGCAATACACGGAGCACGGAAAAGTTTCGCTCTCTCTTCTATTACTTTTGCCACTTCTCCCACAGAAGCATCATAGACAACAGGTACTTTTTTTTTGATAATTCCCGCTTTCTCCCAAGCAACTTCTTCCAGTGTATCCCCTAAATATTCTGTATGCTCTAACCCAATCGAAGTAATCACAGTCAACAACGGATGATCAAAGACATTCGTACAGTCTAACCTGCCTCCGAGTCCTGTTTCCAAAATCAAATACTCCACTCCTTCTCTCGAAAAGAGAAGCATTCCCATGGCAAAGAGATATTCAAAAAACGTCGGATGAGCTAGTCCCTCTCTTTTCATGTCCTCCACAACCATTCCGATCTCATAAAATGCCTCCAAAAACTGCTCTTGGCTGCACGGCACTCCATCTACGCAAAAACGCTCCTCCATTTTCACCAAATGCGGAGAAATAAACATCCCTGTTCGTTTTCCCTCATCTACCAAGATCCGATTCATCGCGCTGCAAACGCTTCCTTTTCCGTTACTGCCTGCCACATGAATAATTTTAAAATTTTCCTCTTTTACACACAGTTTTTCTAAAATTTTCTTTGTATGTTCTAAACCATTTTTTTTCGTAAACTTAGGCAGTTCATAAAGATATGCAACTGCCTTCTCATAAGATTTCTTCATCTTTTGTTCCTTTTATTTTGTAATATGAGAAATTCCTCTGAATTTCTCATAGGATAAAAAATAGAGAGTCTGCCCTACAGACTCTCTATATCATATCTTTCTTTTTTTTATTTTGCAAGACCTCACGGGGAAAACTTGTCGCAAGAACTGACTTTATCAGACATCTACTCTGGACGTACCATCACAATCTTATCCAAACGTCTGATAAAATCCACTCTCTCTTGTTCTTCCAACACAGAAATCTTCAGATCGTCAATCCCGATGGAAACGCCGGGATAAACTTCTTTTTTTACTTTTATGACGGCTCCTTTCGCGTTTTCAATCTCTGTACGCAACGCCTCCAATTCATTTTTATCTTTCGCTATTGTAGCCGTATCCTGAATTTTGGCACGGAGCAACTCTACTCTGCGCGGATCACTTCTGTAATCGGTATTTCGCTCTTTTTCTAATTTATCGAATTCTGAGAGTTCCTCCTCTATCTCGGAAAGATTTTGTTCCATAACCTCTAACTTTTTCTCTAATAGCTGACTTCTCCGTATGATCTCGTCCCGTGCGCCTACTTTTACGATCGTATCCGCCTCCCCGACGCTGCCAAGTACCGAAGCTTCCACTCCCGCTACAGCAAAAATATCACCGCCCATAATTTTACTCTTTTTTCCTCTAAGAGTAATCCAATCGCCGCAGACAACCTCGCATCCGATTAACGTATCTGTCTCTATTTTCCCTTTCACATTTACTTTTGTATATTCTATAAATTTGGCAAATAAATCTCCTTTTGCAGTAATGGACGCTTTATTAGCACCCACCATACCGCCTCGCAGGATAATGTCACCGCCTGCCGTGATATCTGCCGATTCCACGACTCCATCTACGATAACTTTGCCCGTAGTCTTGATCGTAACGCCGGAAAACACACTTCCGTGAATTAATACATCCCCTATAAAATTGATATTTCCAACTGATAAATCGGCATCTCCGGAAATTTCATAGAGCGGGGAAACGATGACACGATCTTCTACCATATCGATCTTGCCGGCTATATTTGCCGTGTAAGTCACACCATCTTCCTGTTTTGTAAATCCCTTTCCTTTCAGCGAAGGAAGATCTTTTGCTTTCTTTGCCGGTATTGTCTTTCCTGTCACAGTAATGCCATTTTCACTCTCCACCGGAGGATGATAAACCGCTATCACTTGCCCCTGTTGCACGGACTCTATCAGATTCAGATTCCAATAATCTACACTGCCGTCCGGTTTGATTTTCGGTTTTTTATCCACCTCAAGATTAAACAGGTAATCAAACCAGCCATCCACTCCCTCTACCATAGGAGTCCCAACAGCAACGCAAACCTCTTCCTCATAAATTTTATCACGGATCATCCGCTTAATGATCTCCTGTTCGATTCCATGAAGTATCTGGTTTACTTCCAGAAACATCATGATCTCATCCATTGTAAATTCTTCTCCCGGCAATGGGGTCGGAAGCGTTAAAAAAGCTTCCATCTCATCATAAGATATACGTGCCCTCGGCTGTAAAGCTGTTTTTGTAATAGTCATGGAGGTTCACCTCTTTTCTAGCGCAAATCTTTGATTCACTGAAATGATTATACTATATATATTATAGTATAATAAAATTCGGTGTTTTACAACATTTTTCTTATAATTGTCACTCTATTCCATTTGTTCTAAACGTTCCCGTACCTGCTTCATCATCTGCTCATACTGAGCGAGCTTTTCTCTCTCTTCCCGGACTTTTGTTTCTGGGGCTTTGCTCAAAAATTTTTCATTGGAAAGCATTCCTTTAGAACGTGCAAGTTCCTTTTTCAGCTTTTCCTCTTCTTTTAAAAGACGCTCTTTTTCTTTTTGAATATCCACCAGATCCTCCAGTGGAATGTAAACGGTAGCGCCCGGGATCACAACAGATACTGCATCTTCTCCAATTCCAGATTTATCACTTTGTACGTGAACTTCACTTGAACTGATTAAAAGAGCATAGGCACGCTTCATCTCTTCAAAATTCTTCTGCAACGCTTCTTTTTCTGTGACAATAAATACTTTTGCCTTGCGGCTTGGCGGTACATCCATCTCGGCACGAGTATTACGGATTCCCTTCACCAAATCTTTTAAGTGGCTTATAGATTCTTCTGCTTCTTTAAAGTTCCATTCTTCTCGATATTCCGGCCATTCCGAGAGCATAATGGTCTCTTCTTCCTCCTGTAAAGTACAAAAGATCTCTTCTGTAATAAATGGCATATATGGATGAAGCAACTTCAACGCCCGAATCAAGACCGTTTTCAGTGTCCACATAGCAGTTTTCGCAGACAATGGATTTTCTTCCTTTTTATAAGTTCTCGTCTTAGTGATCTCAATGTACCAATCACAGAATTCATCCCATATAAAATCGTAGACTTTTTGTACCGCAATTCCCAATTCAAATTTATCCATATTTTCCGTCACTTCTTTTGCAAGGGAATTGACCGCCGAGAGGATCCAACGATCTTCTATTTCCAACTCTTTGATTGCAGGTGTCTCTAATTTTTCATCGCCGATATTCATCATGATAAAACGAGAGGCATTCCAGATTTTATTCGCAAAATTGCGGGAAGACTCTACTCTCTCCCAATAAAAACGCATATCATTTCCAGGTGCATTTCCAGTAATCAAGGTTAGACGCAGGGCATCGGCTCCGTACTTGTCAATGACTTCGAGAGGATCAATTCCGTTTCCAAGAGATTTGCTCATCTTTCTTCCCTGGGAATCCCTCACAAGGCCATGGAATAGTACGGTGTGAAACGGTGCTGCTTTCATCTGTTCATAGCCCGAAAAAATCATCCGAATCACCCAGAAAAAGATAATATCATAGCCGGTTACGAGAACATCATTTGGATAAAAATAATCTAAATCCTCAGTCTGATTCGGCCATCCCAGCGTAGAAAATGGCCACAGCGCAGAGGAAAACCAGGTATCTAAGGTATCTTCATCCTGTGTCATAACCGTACAACCGCATTTTGGACATTTCTCTGGCTTTTCTTTTGCCACCACAAACTCGCCGCAATCTGCACAGTAATACGCAGGAATCCGATGTCCCCACCAGAGCTGTCTGGAAATACACCAGTCTCTGATATGATCTGTCCAATTAAAATATAGCTTCTCCATACGTTCCGGTAAAAGCCGAATCTCTCCCTCTTTTACAGCCTTTATTGCCGGCTGGATCATCTCATCCATTTTTACAAACCACTGCTGCTTGATCATAGGTTCCACCGTCGTGTTACAGCGATCGTGGGTTCCAACATTATGCGCATGAGGCACTACTTTTACCAAAAGTCCCAGCCGCTCCAAATCTTCTACAATCATTTTTCTCGCATCGTAACGATCCATTCCCTGATACTTTCCACCGTTTTCATTGACTGTCGCATCGTCATTTAATACATTAATCTCTGGCAGATCATGACGTTTTCCAACCTCAAAATCATTTGGGTCATGTGCCGGCGTGATCTTCACGCAGCCGGTTCCAAATTCCTTATCTACATAAGAATCCGCTACGACCGGTATCTCTCTTCCAACCAAAGGCAAAATCAGAGTCTTCCCTATCAAGTCCTGATATCTCTCATCACTTGGATTTACCGCAACGGCAGTATCACCGAGCAACGTCTCTGGCCTGGTCGTGGCGATTTCTACAAATCTTCCCTCTTCTCCTTTTACCGGATAGTTAATATGCCAGAAAAATCCATCCTGTTCCTCGTGTTCCACTTCTGCATCGGAAATAGACGTCTTACAGACCGGACACCAATTGACGATACGAGAACCCTTGTAGATATATCCCTTATCAAATAGTTTGATAAAGACATTTTCTACCGCTTCTGAACAGCCTTCATCCATCGTAAAACGCTCTCTGTCCCAATCTGCCGAGGAACCGAGTTTTTTCAACTGGTTTAAGATACGTCCACCATATTCTTCCTTCCACTCCCATGCTTTTTCAAGGAATCCTTCTCTTCCGAGCTCTTTTTTATCAATCCCCTGTTCCTTTAAAGCTTCAATCACTTTTACTTCTGTTGCAATGGAAGCGTGATCTGTCCCTGGCTGCCAGAGCGCATTATATCCCTGCATTCTTTTATAACGAATCAAGATATCCTGCATCGTCTCATCTAAAGCATGTCCCATGTGAAGCTGCC
>JAAVYC010000051.1 GCA_022790905.1 Lachnospiraceae bacterium
CTCTCCAAATCAAATAGTGATTCTCCATACAAAAACACACCTGATTAAAAATCAGATGTGTCTATTTACTGTTACATTTGTAATTATTATCTTATCACTAAACTTTTTACTTACGATTTCGTTGCGCAACCGCACTTTTAAATGCTTTTTCTTTCAACTACTCTTCCCGCTCCCTGACAGTTACTAAGACACTGTCTCCTGGCTGCTTTCCTATTTTAGAACGTATCTCCTTTCGCACACCAATAATATAACAAATACTCCCGTCAGCATTCTTTACTCCCATATTTACAATACTGCCGTCATAGGGCTCTCCATCAAACTCGACATGTACTTTCACACGTCCTCGTCCAAATTCTTCCCTGATATCATAAGGAAAGATGACATAAGCCCCACCCTTTCCCTTTACTTCGTAAAGCAGGGATTCATATTCATATATTTTACTTTTCATTATTTATACCCCATATCATCTGTTTTATATAGTATAACACGGATTCCAACAAACTTTCTAAGTTTATAAATTTTATCAACAAAAAGATATGAATTTAATTATTTGCCTCCCTCTTTTTCAACTCTGGAATGATCGTTACAATCATGGTCGTAAAACATGCTAAACCTCCAATAAAGTTTGAGATTGGCTCTGCTATAAATACACCGTCCGTCCCCATTTGAAACACATAAGGTAAAAGATATGTCAATGGGACAACCATGATAACTTTTCGAAACAAACTGAAAAAAATTGCCTGTTTCTTTTTATTCAGTGCCTTAAAAACGGTTTGTCCGGAGTACTGAAATGCCTGAAAAACAAAAGCAAAAAAATACAGATGAAGCGGTCGAAGTGCCAACTGTTGCAACGCAGCGTCATCGCTAAAGATTTTTATAAATAATAACGGAAATTTCTCAATAAAGATCCACATCAAACAAGTATAAAGGATGGCTGTTGCAGCCGTCAAAATAATTGCACTCTGAACCTTTTTCACTTTTCCCGCGCCATAATTGTAAGAAATGGTCGGTGAAGCCCCTTCAGTAACTGCCAAGATCGGTGTATCCAAGATCTGTCTTACGGAAGAAATGATCGTCAGCACAGATACATAAAGGGTTCCTCCTGTTCTCATTAGCACATTGTTGCATACCACAGATACCAAAGAGTTGGTACATTGCATGACAAAAGGCGATAATCCAAGACCAATGATTTCTTTTGCATAGTGAAAACGAAAAAAATCAGAAAAAGCTATTTGAAACTCATTCTTGGCTCCGAAAAAGAATTTCAAAACAAATAGCATGGACAAAAACTGCGAGATTACGGTCGCAATAGCGGCTCCATTTACTCCTAAACCCAAGGTAAAAATAAAGATTGGATCCAGTAAAATATTAGAAATAGCCCCGATCAATACTGATTTCATACCGATGGTAGAGTATCCCTGCGCATTTATGTATGGATTCATACCGGTAGAAACCATTATAAATATCGTTCCTATAAGATATATTCTTATATAGGGAACTGAAAAACAAAGCTCATTTGCGGTTGCACCAAAAATCGACAAAATCTGGGAGGCAAACAACTCACAGAATATCATAAGAATGATACCTACTATGACTTCAAGCCGAAATGCTGTATTTAGTACATCACAAGCTTTGTTTCTATCATTTTTCCCAAGCGCAATGGAGAATAAAGGCGCGCCCCCAAGACCGAACATATTCGTAAAACCGCCAATCAATATGACAATCGGAAAACATAGGCCTATAGATCCAAGCGCCTGTGTCCCATAATTTTCAATTCTTCCTATATAGATTCGGTCCACTATGTTATATAAAAGGCTGATTACTTGGGCCACTAACATTGGCAGTGCTGTCTGTATGATGCTTTTTGTAATAGTATCATTATCAAAATCTACTTTTTTCATTTTGCTTTTTAGCCCTTCAAAGTTACAGTTTATGTCATAAATATATCATACACTTTCAAATCTTTCTACTCTAATATTCCCAGGTAGTATGGTAACAATCTTGAAACACCAAAAAGGAGCTGCTGCTTCAATAGATGATTCATCTACTTTTGCAACAACTCCTTTATCCTATCCTATATACATGATATTTACCATTTATAAATCATTTTGCTGTATTTTCAGTTCAAGTAAGCCACCCAAACTGTTACAGGGAAAACATTTCCATCTCCTTTTCCAAATCATCCGCAATCTGTCTCAGTTCCCCGGAAGTCTGGGAAATTCCGGACATATGCTCTCCCACCTCAGTCACAGAAGCGGATGTCTCCTCGGTTCCCGCCGCATTTTCCTGTGCCAGAGAAGTCAAATTTTGCACAATATCCACCACATTGATCCGGGCATTGTCGATCGTCTCCATTTTCTCAGCAATACTGCGAATTCGCTCGATCGTCTTCGCAATGCCGCCATGCATCTCTACGAACTGCTCTTTTGTCATCTCAACATTTTCATTCTGATCTTCCATGACCTGCTTCACCTCATCCATCGTCTGGACCGCTTTCTCAGAATCAGTCATGAGAAGCGCAATGATCTGACCAATCTGCTTAGCGGACTCATTACATTCCTCGGCGAGTTTCTGGATTTCCTCTGCCACAACAGCGAAACTTCGCCCCTGCTCTCCGGCCCTTGCCGCCTCAATCGCCGCATTCAAGGAGAGTAGATTGGTCTCCTCGGCAATTGATGTAATCAATGTCGTTGCCGCCTTGATTTTCATCGCCGATTCATTCGTTGTATTGGTCTGCTCATAGATCAGTTCAATCGCACACTGTGCTTTCCGGTTTACCTCTTCCATGGCATCCAACGTCTTGACCGCCACTTCACTGGACGCATACATATTCTCTGCGGTCTTATGGAGTTCTTCCATCTCCATATTATTCTCTTCGATCATGCTTCCCATAAGTACAATATTCTCTGTTGCTTTTTGGGTCTCCTCCGCCTGGGACATAGCTCCCTCTGCCATCTCCTGGACAGCCTGATCTACCTGCTTAACCGTATGAAAAATCGTATTTGTAGCGCTGTTGAGCCCGTGGGACGTCTCCATAACCGTAACACTGTGATCCTCAATCTTACCGATGACACCCACAAGCCGTTCACGCAGAATATCCACTGCCCGACTGATAGCACCGATCTCATCTTTTCTCTTGCTCAGCTTTTCCTGATCCTTATCTGATCTAAAGTCCAATCCCGCAAATTTCATCGCAAGCTCAGCGATCTGTCTCAGAGGCATTATAATCACATTACAGCAGAAAAAGGATCCAACCATACAGATGATCATGGTAATACTGCCCCAGAAAATACAAGTCCAAAAAATCTCGTTTGACGACTTCATTTCACCACCGGTGGATTTCATAGCTGCATTTTCATCTGCTGTTATAACAAATATGTAAGAACCATCTTCTGTCACGCTATAGGAAGCATATTTTTTCTCACCCTGATAGACATATTTCACAGAAACCGTTCCTTTTGGAATATTCCCTGCCTGGATCTGTGTCACTGCACCGTTTACTGCCTCATTCTCCACCTGGCTTCCAATTTTACTAGCCGTGGGGTGATAACACATAGTCCCATTACGATCCACAACATAAGCATAGGAACCGTTCAGATCCATAATATTTACGCCGCCGGCCAATTCCTCCCAAAACGCCGTATCCGGCTTCTTTCCTTCTTTCATAAGGTCTGCCACACGAATGTCCATGGTTTTTCCATAAGCAGAAGCTAAATCTTCCATATAACATCCTATCATATCTTTGAATTGCGCATTTGACATGGAAGTGAAAATAGCGATCAGCGTCATGCCTACAATCACGATCGCTCCCATCGACATAAAAATGATCCGGGCACGGACCGATGCCATTGTCGATATTCCCGTGCCGACCTGACCTTTCGCTCCCTTTGTTCTCTCATGATTTACCGTTTTTTTACTCATGTTTCTTGTCTCCTGTTTCACTTTTTATATCATATAGCATGCGGAAGCAAACAGCAGAGCAGATCCTCCGCATCTGTTATTTGTTTATTATATCCAATATCTGGCTTTTGTTCAATCCCCTCCTCCATTCTTTTGCGCAATAAATAGTACAATTATCCAATATATTCAAGAAAGAACCTTCTAGAAAGATTCTCCTGTTACGGACTTCCTCAAAAGGACACAAAAACCCCTACAAACAACATTTTTACGTCATTTATAAGAGTTTCTTCATTTTTTCATTTGAGAGATAAAATCCTCTCCAAATTCATATTTTACGCTTTCAACAGCTTCCCGACAAACTGGGACCTTAACCCTTTAGGCCCCTTGACTGTCTATCCATATCTTCGATAACAATATCATAGATTTCGCCTAAAGATGCACAATACTCAAGAACTCCCCACGGCTCATTTGTATGAAAATGTATTTTTATTATTTCATCATCTCCAACCGCCAATAAACAATCTCCTTTAAAATTATTCGTAAAATATTCGCTTATAGTATCTTCGTCAAGGTTTTCACCCTCAATCAACAATTGTGTGTCATATCTAAATTCTAACATTTTTATCCCTCCGGCTGTTCCCATTCGTCTATGTTATCTTCTGTTATAAAGTCAAAACTTTCATCTATAAGTATTTGCAAATATCCCTCAAAACTATCCGCTATAATCACCAATTCATCCGAATCGTGAAAGTGGCACAGAACTTGTCCCTTTTTTCCTACTGGCATGGGTGAGAAGTCAATAAATGATCTATTCCGATTTGCTAGGGCGCATCCGGGGATTTTCAACTTCTTGAAAAATGTGAAGTTGTATCTCCCTTATGTTTTTCATCATTTTACCCATGATAAAGTGTGTCTGTCATATGCCATTACTCAAAATATTCCTCCCATTCTTTCCAATATCCAATCTTACAGCCGGGATTTTGCACTTGAATCAATTCAAACAATGTATTCAAGTCTGTATATCGGCAGTCTCCCTGCAGGCGTTCTCCATGATACAGATGGACCCGAAGAATTGTATCTGTCTGCATCATATTGCCGGTCAGCAGTGTTGTATCAACCATCACCGTGCTTTGTTCTATTTTGTAAATCCAGGCAATCTCCTGCAGGCGGACGTAATGAAAATTGGGAAGATACGCCAGTTTTTTACACTTTTTGCGTAATTGCCGCATATTCCCATAAAGATATGTTCCATTAAAGCAAATCCGCTTTTTCGGCTGATAAGAGGCAGCGATATGAAAGAGCTCATTCTGCTCCTGCCCTGACAGTGCTTTATATGACACCTCCATTCTTTTGCATTGTTTAAAATGCGCAATAATCATTTCAAGTATATAAAGCGCTATACCCATCATTAAAAGGCATAAAACTGTTATAAACAATAAAATACCCAAGGGTTCCGATACAAATATTGTTGCAATCGCAACGACTGTAATACACAAAAAAGCTGTCAAATAGACAATAAAAATAAGAAGCAGTATTTCCATGGCAGGCACCCTGCCATACAAACGCTTTAACACATTTTTTCTTTTTCTATCAGTCATAAACACCCCCATTGAACTGTATTACATTTCCTCAACTTTGGAAAAAGTATCACCCTTTTTTTAACAAGGACAGGGCCTGACTGGGGATTAGCAAGATATTTCTCCTGATAATCTTTAAATACTTTTGTTTCTAATACAGTACAGTTATTTTACATTCATGCTGCATACATTTCACTCCTAGATCCGAATTTTCCAATTCCGCAAACCGAAATTCGTCAATAAAAAATATGTTCTCTATGATATTGAATAAAATCCTCTTTATTAAAAGACGGCAAGTACCCATATTCGTCTACAATCAACTTAAGTATTGCGACAGCTCTTGCTTGGGTATTGATGCTTTTTGCAGGATTAAATTCAATATCGGTAAAATAATTGTATGATGAAATCATAGAATACCGTTTGGGGAATTAAAGGAAAATCTTCGTTTTGGTAACGAAACGCTTTTAAGTTTCCTGATCTATGCAATCTCTCATCA
>JAAVYC010000052.1 GCA_022790905.1 Lachnospiraceae bacterium
AAAATCTGCGACCAAATCATATAAAAACTTCGGTTCGTATATAAAAATGACAATTCAAATTTCTCAAGATGATGCTGCCATGCAGTTGCATAAATCACTGTCAATATCCCATAAAAAAATAAACTCCTCATACACGGAAGACTAAACAGTCCATATTGACTCATAGATTCCGCCGCCAATTTGCTCATCACAAAGGAAATTGCTAAAATGAATATTGTCGCATGTAAAAAAAATATTTCTCTTACCTTTTTATTTCTTCTTTTTTGCATAGATAAACTCAAATTCTTTCCGGAAAGCTTTTCGATTGAAAAGCTTTCCATCTACCAACACATTGCTTTTTATCAAAATCAAAATTCTTCTCCAATATCCGGATATCTCATTTATCCATGGATTTTTATAAATTCTGTTCACCGTCCGAAAATTTTTTATTTTCTCTTTCTCAACCACTTTTCCCCTGCGATATTCTAAGCGCTGAATCTCGATGACTTTTTTATTTTCCAAATTGTATGTCACTTTTAAAGATTCTCTTCCGCATCTTAGGTTTCTGACACTGGCCACAAACTCACTTTTCCCTTCTCTATCATAATAAGAAGGTGTGCATAAATTGGGGAAATAAGAATTGCCCAGACTATAAAAAATATATTTTCCCCGATACAATTCCACTGGCTGAATGCAGTGAGGATGATGTCCGATCACAAGATCCGCCCCGGAATCTATCAGCCAATGACCTATTTTCTCTTGTCTTTTGTTGTGCCAGGAGCGCTCCTCTCTTCCCCAGTGAACATTTACAATAATCACATCCGCCTGTCCTCTTTTACAAATTCTCATATCTTCTGCGATTTGTTCTTTACTCGGCGCTGCGCAATCATATTTCCCTGAGCTTTTTTCCAGCAAAAACTTGTAATCACTATATCCCAAAAAAGCAACGTTCTTTTCCCTGATACGAACAAAGCACGGATTATTGTAATGATCACTTGCTTTCCCCGCCCCGAAGTATAAAATTCCCTGTCTTTTTAGTACAGACATTGTATGTAAAAAACCTTCATCTCCCAGATCCAGGATATGATTATTGGCGAGGTTTACAGCGAACGGTTTCTTCTTCCATTTTCTAAAATTTCCGTTTCCCGTCACGATAATTTTATTGATCGCCGGGATAACTCTTTCTGTCTCTACGGCGTACTCTAGGTTAAATACAAATGGATAGGTAGACTCCAAAAAATATTTCCCATCTTCCCAATGCACGTCTCCAAAAAATGTCAGACAGTTCACGACCTTTTTTCCTCCAATTTATTTACAATAAAGCGGCGCTTTCCATTTGCATCCGACTCTAATTTATCTTTCCAGATAAAATGGTAATTCATATCATATCCCGGTATGAAATTTTTTAATTCCCGTCTAACGGTTCTTTCTATAGAGTTTTTATCTACAGATTTTGAAGGATCTGCTACAAATTCTAAGTCAAGATCATGATAGGTATTTTGTATAATTCGAAAGCTGATGATGTCTTCTAGTTTTTCTGTTGCCACATAAAATGGATTATGATCATATTTTCTCCCATCTTCCAACTTAATCCAATCGTTCAACCTTCCCTGAATATTTTTAAGATATTCCACTCCATTTCTTGTGACTGTCTCAGCGCCGTCCCCGATATCATAATTAATGATTGGGAACTCATGTAAAAACAAGTTTGTGAGAATCATCCGCCCTTTTTGGAACTGCTGATTTTCTTTATCCACGATATTGATCACATGTGTATCATTCATGACAATGTGATACTTTTCATCTCCTATCTTCGTAAACGTACAGGCCCCTGTCTCCATAGAACCATAAGAAGTAAACAAACATTCTCCAAAATTTTCTTGAAACAATCGAATCGAGGGTTCCGTCAATGTCTCTCCAATACTGGCATATACTTTCGGATGATGTAAAGCCAAATGGTTTTTTTTCGCATATTCAATCATCTGTATTAACTTGATACGTTGTGCATAAAAAAAATCCGGCTTTATCCTGTTCATCTTTTCGACAATCTTTTCTGTCTCTTCCAGATACGATATTTTATGTCTGCGCAAAACACCTAATTTTTGTATCAGACTGTCTTTTCCCGCTGACACAACCGCCGGATCCTTTAATGCCATCGTCGTATCAAAAAACGGATTCACTCCATTTTCCATGATAATCCTGAGCCAATTCGCCGTAAAATAGGCATTTTCTCTCGGTGAGGCACACAATTTTAAAGGAGTTCCGGTAGAACCGCTCGTCGTATAAATATGGTAATATTTATATTTTTCTGGATTTTTTTCCAACTCTTTTGGGATCCACTCTTGGATCTCTCTTTTTTCCAACAACGGAAATTTTGTCAAATCCTCTCTGCAGCGAAAATCTCTTGGCACGGCCCCTATTTGTTCAAACTTTTTTCGATATAGCGGAATCTCATATGCGCGTTTCATCAACATTTCTATCTTTCTGTTTTGAATTTTATAAATGTTTTCCTCTTCCAGACGATGTCGCTTTAATTCTATTAAATTTTTCAACACGAATATATTTTCTAATTTCCTATCTATGTATTCAGGCACTCTGATGACTCCTCTATCTATTCCACAATAATTTCTATCTTGTTTAAAACCTCTTCCATCTTCTCTCGCGCAGCTTTTACTGTCGCCGACGTTACAATTACATGGCCGATCCGGTGAGGACCAACCCGAAATTCCTGTACACGCTCCCCAATTCCGTAATCAAAAAATATCTCTTCGATGTCTTCATCTTCCATTTTATTTTTATTAATAATCTCTTTTATCACACCGTCTTTTTTGCTTCTAAGCAGCATTCCAACATTTGGATTTTTTTCCTCGCTGCTAAAATCAACTTCTTCTC
>JAAVYC010000053.1 GCA_022790905.1 Lachnospiraceae bacterium
AAAAGGAGGAACAAAAGCGTGTACATAAGATAGTAATTGCTTTTTTGTCTTTTCAACCAATGTTGCATGTCAAATATCCTTTCTGTCTGTGGTTTTACGATGATTATCGTCCAGATGTTTGCTATTTTAGCATATTTTTTAGGAGATTTTGGATGTCTGGTCTGTTTTAAGAAATTTTTTTATAAAAGCTAAGAAAAGCTTAAGAATTTTTATTGTCCCTACATTTTATGAAATATTTGTCAGTAATTTGGTATTTTTTATAGAAAAGATAGGGATAATATGATAGTATATTTCCAAAGTCACAATGATTTTTGAACGGAGAATATTGAAAAGTAAAGGAGAATTGACGATGAAGTATGTATGTAACGTATGCGGATGGGAATATGATGAGGAAAAGGGATATCCGGACGGCGGAATTGCACCGGGAACAAAATGGGAAGATATACCGGATGATTTTACATGTCCTCTTTGTTTTGTGGAAAAAGATCAGTTTTCGAAGGCATAGACTACATCAAATATAATGGGTCAATCTGTATCAAACAGATTGACCCATTATATTGTTAATAAAAAGAATTTTTTAAGTTTGAAAAATATATTTTTTAAGCAGAGAAATCATCTCGTCAAGATTAATTGGCTTTGCAGTATGCGCATTCATGCCACTATCTAGACAGTGTTTGATATCTTCAGAAAAAGCGTCTGCTGTCATAGCGATGATTGGAATCGTCTGCGCATCTGGACGATCTAAAGAACGGATGGCGCTGGTGGCCTCATAGCCATTCATAACAGGCATTCGGACGTCCATAAGGATCGCATCGTAATACCCATGTTCAGATTTTTGGAATTTTTCTAGACAGACTTGTCCATCTTCTGCTTCTTCTAATTCGATACCAAGATCGGATAGCAATTCTTTTAAAATTTCTCTGTTTAGTTCATTATCTTCTGCGAATAATATACGGCGTCCCGTCAGATCTTGATTCGTATTCATCTCGTCTTGTGTTTCTTTGACACCCATATATTGTTTCAAACCGTAGAATAGAGTGGATTTAAACAATGGTTTTGCAATGAATCCACTGATACCGGCATTTCTTGCTTCGGCCTCAAATTCACTCCAGTCATATGCTGAAATCAGAATAATTGGCATTTCTGTAGTGATAATTTGGCGGATCTGTTCTGCAACGGAAAGACCATCTATATCTGGAAGTTTCCAATCTAATAGAATAATTTGATAATCATCTTGCATCTGGTGATGTTCTTTTACCATTTTTAGCGCATCTGTTCCACTCAGTGTCCAGTCGGCTTGTATGCCGATGGATTCCAATGCTTTCACTGCTGTATGGCATAATACTTCGTCATCGTCTACGATTAGCATTTTCCATGCCGGAAGGACCATGTCAATTTCTTGTGTAGTAGCTTTTTCTAAGTCCAAAATTACGTGAAATTCTGTTCCAACATTTGGATTGCTTTCTACGGTGATGGTTCCGCCCATTGCATCTATGATGTGTTTCGTAATCGCCATACCAAGGCCTGTACCTTCAGTCTTTCGCACACGCTTGCTGTCTTCTCTCGAATAGGAATCAAAAATGTGGCTTAAAAATTCTGGAGTCATGCCGATTCCGTTATCTTTGACAATAATATGTGTTCGGACATAAATGTCACCTTTTTGAGGGGAGGTATCCTCTTGGAATAGAGATAGCTGTATGGTACCGCTTTCCTGTGTATATTTCACCGCGTTAGACAACAAATTCAATAGTACTTGATTCAAGCGTACACTGTCACAGTAGACCTCCTCTGTCACAATATGGTCAATGTGTACATTGAAGTTCTGTTTTTTTCCTTTGACCTGTGTCTGTACAATACCGACAATGCCGTCAATTACTTCCCGTAAGGAAATTCGTTCTGCCGTCAGCGTCATTTTGCCGCTCTCAATTTTAGACATGTCTAACACGTCATTAATCAAACCTAACAGATGTTTTCCAGAGAGCGTGATTTTTTTAAGACAGTTTCGTACCTGCTCTTTATCGTCGATATGTGCCGTCGCAATTGCCGTCATGCCTACGATTGCATTCATCGGTGTGCGAATGTCATGACTCATGTTTGAGAGGAAAAGACTCTTTGCTTTTGTCGCCTCTAAAGCTTCTTCCCGCGCAATCTCTAGATCTCTAAGCTGCTGACAAGTTATTTTAAAATAAATGTAAAAAATAATTAACAATAATAAGAAAATAAGGGCACAAACGAGCAACATGGCAATCGCCTGGTTTCGATTCAAAGTAGCCACAGTTTCATTCAAAACGCCAAATGGCATTATTGTGATCAGATGCCACTCAGAATACGGCATTGATATGCAATATATCTGTTGTCTGCTTCCGCCAAAGTTCAATATTCCAGAGTAATTTTCCTTTTTGCTCATAGCAGCGGAAAGATCCTGGATATAGGAATCTATCTTTTGTGGATCGCTGTCTTGATATCTTTGGTATAAACTGCTGAAATAATCCGTGTATTTTTCGCTCAGATCACTCACGATAAAAGTGCCGTCTTGTCGAATGATATGTGAATACATCAAGGCATCATTTTCTTCTGTACTTAACATGGTACTGATATATTCTATAGGGACGGCAGCAAGCAGCGCTATAGATTTTTTACCATTTTTCATTGGATAATCTGCATTAACACCAAAGATAACGACTTTATTGCCGGAAGCGTCATTTCCCACTGCGACCTTTTTTTCTTTGTTTTTTAGAGAGTTATAAAAAGGATCGGGATCGGCAAGTTGGAGCTGTTCGCCCTCTAGCATTTCTATAGATCCGTCTTTGGAACAGAGTGCCAAATAATTGAAATTTCTGATTTTGACTCTGTAGATTAGCTCTTCATAAAATTCATCTATAGTGTTCATATCGGCTGGAACAACTTCCACTACAGTTTCCGCTTGTTCTAATTTTAAATCAATCAATGTTCGAAAATGTGCAGTAATATGGTCGTTGATACCAGTCATATACAGACCGCCTACTTTGTCAATACATTTTTCGCTTATCCTGTTCATATAATATCCCAGACAGATAAACGCACTGATGCTGATGAGCAAAAGCAGAGAAAAACTTCCAATTAAAAAATATGTTGTGCGGTTCCTTTTCTTATTTTGAATATCCATATATAATTCCTTCCCCAATCTTTCTTTCCAAATAAATAAAGATAAGTCTACTTATATCATTTTACACTATTGAGATTATACCAGATTTTGAGATATAAGACAAATCCTTTTAAAGGAATATCGTATTGATGGCAATGGTTTGATTTAATAAATAAATCGCTTGTGAAAAGCTTATAAAAACTGAATGTAAATTCCAACTAAAATCC
>JAAVYC010000002.1 GCA_022790905.1 Lachnospiraceae bacterium
AAACAATACAATCAAAATCGATTTTCAAAAAAATATTCAGCCCTATTCACTGCCATATATTTCTCTATGGGAACGAACTCATAACGAAAATATCTCGTCATTGCCCGATTTTGATTGTATTGTTTTGGCAGCGCATACGTCAGTTCCGATATTTCATTGAGCATTGCACAGACATCCATCTTATCCCTGAGACGTCTCATCTCCTTTTCAATCTCTTTTTCAATGTCAATCCCAATATTATTTTTAAATGCGAGAGTTCCAAGGCTTGCCCGAAAAAAAATTATTTCTCTGTCCATCAGAGATTCGATTGCCCTGTCATAGACTTCTTCTGAAATATCCAGTGCACAAGTCATGTCTGGTTTGCTCACAGAGAGCTCTTCCGGACGTCGAACCATACGAATCACTGCCATTGCTTTGATAAATCTTTTCTCTTCCTCTGTCTCTGCTTTCGTTAAAGCATAATCTGCTTTTAACCATTCCTTATGTATCTGCGGCTGATCCAGCGTCTCCCGAAACAGATTTTTAAAATAATCATAGACACAATCTACGCCTACTAACTCTTCTGAATGGCGCTTCTCTATTACTCGCGGCAGACTTCCCGGTTCGTCTCCGGCAATAAATGTAAAAACCGTCCTCTCATTTTGGCCGATCTTTTCGCTGATCTGCAAAAGAGTATAGGCGCACAGAGGTGTAAGCGGATAACATCCTTTCGCCACGATCTTTATGAAATCCTCTCTTTCAAAAAGATTGGAAAAACAAGTTAAATCATAAGATTTCTCTGTCTTTTTTCTTATTTCTTTTGTAAAAAATTCTGTTTCTTTTTGAATGGCGCTTTCGATAAGTTCAAAATTATTCTGGGATGAAACCACAAATTGAATTTCTTTTAATCTTCCCTCCACACCGCGAAATGCTTGAATCATCTCCGAATCGATGCTCTTAACATATTCATGTATACTTTTATGTGCTACAAACGTAATATACATCTGTAGTTCCCCACTATTATCCGCAAGTTCGCACATATCCTGAATAATCTTCATATCCTTTGAAAATCCGACTCTCTCATGCCCCTCAATATATTTGCTGAATTCGTCAAAAATAATATAGATTCCCGCATAGGAATACTGACTGCACAGCGCCCGATTCACCTCTTTATAGACCTGCAAGGCATCTTTTTGAATCATTGGCATGAAATTACTGCCGGATGTCAACAACGGATAAATCTCTTTAAAATAAAAAAGTTTTTCTTTTTCCTGCTTTTTTATTCCCTCACAAAAATTCTTTTTATCATATCCCTTTTCTCCTAATAATTCTAAAAATTTTTCATAGGTGGCCGGATAATCTTTTTTCCAGACATTGATAGCTTGAATACTTTCTGTGTATTCACTCTCCGGCGTTAAATCTGTAATGCCTTCCCTCTTCAACGCTTCCTGAAGTGAAAAAATAAAAGTTTCATTCAAATCTCCCTGAAAAGAAGAGATAATAACCGGTAAAAAAGGTTTACTCTCAGAAATTTTCTCAAAAAGCTTCTCCGTACTTTTCTTTACTGATATTATTTTTTCCCGCACTTCCTTTGTTTTCTTTTTATCTTTAGAACAGAGAAGAGCCAAAAGAACTAACAATAAATGTGACTTTCCTTTTCCATAGGGACCAATCAATATCGTTGCATGTTCCGCCTGATCTTTTTCTATATTTTCTAGATATTGCTTTAATATGGAAACAGAAGACTTTGTCGGTATATAGTGATTGACCCGATCCATATCACCGAAGTCCAATGTTAAGTTGACAGCTTTTTGGAACCTTTTATCTACTTTTACAATATTTTTCATATCCATTTTCCTTCTACCTCAATTGTTGAAAATATTGATCAACAACCTCCTCTTTTGTAATCTCTTTTTTCAGATACACCATATCCAAACCGGCAGTCCGATTCATCTGTATCCATTCCTTTTTCTCTAATATTTCCAATCTGTCTATCAACCCCGTCCTTTTTAAATGAAGCAAACATCCTGGAGAATCCGGCATTTTTAAAAGTTCATCAATATTAACGGACCTTTCTTTTGACACACAATCCAGTAAAAGATAATATACAATCTCTGCAGGAAGCAGATTCAAATTCGGCTGATTTTTCCAATACATATGATCTTTCTGCTTTAACAGTTCAAATATACCAAAAGGACTTATATTTTTTTCTTCTGGATCACTCTCCTTTTCTATTTTTTTCACATACATCCGAAGAATTGTTTCACAGTCATTTTCCACAGATTTTTCAGAAAAATTTTCTATTCTTTCTATATTCTCTATCCGGTAAAACATTTCTTTTACTAATTCATCTTTTGTAAATTCCATTTCTTGGCAAAAATTAAAAAAAAGATTCCAGCAAGTCGCCTGCTCCCTGTTTTTTACAATATTGCAATGAATGAGCCAGAGTGAAAAATAATCTTCCAGATAAGCATCATATCTCCAAATTTTCTGACCCAATGCAGATAAAAATACTCCTTTCTTTCCTTTTTCCTCAATTAGATTAGAACAACGCATCCAATACCGGATAGATTTTGCCATATTCGGACCTACTCCAAGCGCATCCGCTCCATAATTTTTAGTAAAGACGAGGGGATCCCTTTCTGTTTCCCTTAATCCTTTATTTAGCCATCCCTCACGTAAAACAAAACTCTCATGACCTTTAAAACGATATTTTTTCTTTATCATGGTATCTTCACCTGTCAATTTCTCTTAATACTTAAAACTTTTCTCATATAACACCCCACAGAAAAATGTGAGATACATTCTCCACAGCGTACGCATTGTTTGTCTGCAATTCGATAACGGACGCTTCCATCTCTCTCCTCTTTCATCTTAATCGCATTATATTTGCAGACGCTCTCACAGGCGAGACATGCCATACACATCTGATATTTTGTAATTTGACACTTAATCTTGTCCTCTGTAATGTTTTTACTCAAAATTATTACTTTTAATTTTTTTGTTCCGATTCTTCCCTGTAACTTCAGTAAAATTTTTCCTTTTATATCAAGAACATAGACTTCGCCTAACCGTTCATTTCCAAGTTCAAAATTGAGGTATCCAAATGGACGAAATAACTCATAGAATTCTTTTTCAATCGGCTTCTGCAATTCATAATAAAATGTATGTTCCTCTATAGCACAGGGCTGAAAAGATACGACCGACTTTTCCGCATATTCTATGCCATTCCCTCCTTGTCTCGCTTTCCAAAAGCCCTCATCTACATAGGTCTCAATATCCTCTTTTCCAATTTTCTTTGCAAAATCTAATAACAGATTTCGAAAATTTTCACTCTCCTCTTCCATATATATCTTGGATAAAAATTCTGACCATCCGCTGTTATTTGGACAACACCAGCAACCGACTCTTGCATAACCTAGACGATATGCCTGATTAAAGTCAATTCCTGTTGTCAGCAAATAAAGCCATATATCAAAATCCATCCAGTCGATGATAGGAGAGAGAATTCTTTGTTTTGTAATTTTCGGACTAGCAGAATCTCTTTCATATTTATTTCTGCTGGCAGATTCACTTCTGCGAATGCCATAAAAAGTAAGAATTTGTTTTTTATTGCGAAACAAGGATTTCATTGTCTTTTGGATACTTCCAGTTTTAAATACCGTACAGCACCAACGCATGACTCTGCTTGGGGGTCCAATCAAATAACATAATTTTTTAAAATCTTTTTCCTTGTTTTTTGCCGTGATCACCGGTGTCTGCGGATGCTCACTTTTAAATTTTTGTACATAATCATAAGTAAAGGGGAACTCCAATGTCGTATCTCCAAAAATATGGAGAATTTTCGGATTCCCAAGTGCCCTCATCACAAGATCCGAAGTTACTGTAGAATCTTTTCCCCCGCTAAACGAGATAAACATATCCATTACATCATAATTTTTTACCGATTCTCTGATATATTCATCTGCTTCTTCTACAATTTCTTCATAACGCTTTTGATTCGCTTTTACAAATCGATCTTTTTGGAGAGAAAAATATTCATAGGTATTTTCTTTTTCATAAGTATGATATTGAGACCTGACTTCCTCTAAATTCAGATTCTTTAAACTTCCTATGGACAAATCAATTCTTTTTCCATCTACATAATAATGATTTCCTGCCCCGTTCCAGACAGATTTTTTTAAAAAACAAAATGGGTGTTTTAAAATAATTTCTAATAAAAGTCGTTCCTCCGGAAAAACAGGTCTCAAATCTGTAACAAATTTTCTACCTTTTTCTTTACAAATAGGACACACTTTTTCATAAATAGGAATTCCACAAGTATCACACCAGAAAATCTCAGAAAAGGTTTCCGCTCTCCCTCCACAGGAAGAACAGACACTGGTCTGACAGATAGTATTAGTACAAGGCAAATCTTTTCCAGTATTTAAATCAACATTTTGACAAATATATGTAATCATGTCTCACCTTAGTTAATTGGTATTATCTGGGGATCTATCTGAAGGTAAAAGCAAAGTCTTAAAAATTCATCTGCTATTAAATATTCTCTCGTTCCAAGAATTAATTTCTCTTTTGGAATATTCAATCTTTTGCTAATGTCATCTGCGGATAATCCCTGATTTTCTATATAATCTGCAAGCCATACGGTTACCTCATTCTTCATTCTTTTTCCTCCAACTTTCTCTCCATCAGAGAATCCCCTTTACATAGACCTAATTATATTCTTTTTATTAAAGAATATCAACTAAATGTTTACTCGATTTTAAAGAATTTTTCCGAGTTTATTGACGCAAAATATTCTGTAATATATGATATCCAAAGAGGTGAATTTATGAAAAATCCAAATATAGCAAAAGTTCTAAGGGAATATAGAAAGATCAATCATAAT
>JAAVYC010000054.1 GCA_022790905.1 Lachnospiraceae bacterium
ATTTGAACTTAAAGGGAAATCTCATGATGGAAGATCTCGCTAGAGATTTAGACTTTTCCTTTAGAAAAAATGGATCTTTGGTAATTTGCCTGCATGAAGAGGACAGACCGAATTTGGAAGCACTCTATGAAAGAGGAGTGAAGAACGGGGTCAAGGAATTAAAGATTTTAGAACATGATGAAGTGCTGGAATTAGAGCCGAACGTTACAGATGATGTCGTAGCTGCTTTATATGCACCGACAGGCGGAATCGTGTGCCCATTTGAAATGAATATCGCTCTTGCAGAAAATGCTAATACAAATGGTATTGAATTTAGATTTAATACAGAAGTTAGAAAGATTGTAAAAAAAGATGGTAGTTTTGAATTAGTTACGAACAATGGAAATATTGTGACGAAATGTGTTGTAAATGCAGCAGGTCTATATGCAGATGTTTTCCATAATATGATGAGTGAGAAAAAGATCCATATTACACCGAGACGTGGAGATTATTGTTTATTGGACAAAGTCACGGGTGATTTTGTGGATAAGACAATCTTCCAGTTACCAGGAAAGTATGGTAAGGGTGTATTAGTTTCTCCTACGATTCACGGAAATACGATTGTGGGACCGACTGCTATTGATATTGAAGATAGAGAAGGAACCAATACTACACAGGAAGGGATTGACGAATTGATTAGTAAAGCTGGCACGACAGTAAAAGGTTTACCGATTCGCCAGGTGATCACTTCCTTTGCAGGACTTCGTGCACATGAGGACAGCCATGAGTTTGTGATTGGTGAAGTGGAGGATGCACCGGGATTCTTTGATGCGGCAGGTATCGAATCTCCAGGTCTGACAAGTTCACCGGCTATTGGCGTACTCGTTGCAGGAATGTTAAAGGATAAATTAAATTTACAGGAAAACCCAACTTTTAACGGAACGAGAAAAGGAGTTGTGCATCTGAATTCTCTTTCCAAAGAAGAGAGAGATGCTCTGATCAAGGAAAATCCGGCTTATGGAAGTATTGTATGCCGTTGTGAGATGATTACAGAGGGAGAGATTCTCGATGCAATTAACAGACCAATCGGGGCAACTACATTGGATGGTATCAAACGTCGTACACGTGCAGGTATGGGACGTTGTCAGGCTGGGTTCTGTTCGCCAAGACAGATTGAGATTCTTGCAAGGGAATTGGGCGTAGACGAGCAGGAAATTAAAAAATCTGGAAGCAAATCGAACTTTATCGTTGGAATTGCAAAGGACAGATTATAAGGAGGAAGAACAGATGAAAGCATATGACGTGATTATCATTGGTGGTGGTCCTGCTGGTTTGGCAGCAGCAGCAGCAGCGAGAAAAAATGGAATTGAGAGTATTCTGATCTTAGAGCGTGACCGTGAATTAGGCGGTATCTTAAATCAGTGTATTCATAATGGTTTTGGTCTCCATACTTTTAAAGAAGAGTTGACAGGACCAGAGTATGCAAGACGTTTTATTGAACAGGTGGAAGAACTTGGAATTGAATATAAATTGAATACTATGGTGATGGATATCAGCGCGGAGAAAGTGATTACTGCGATGAATCGCGAAGAAGGGATGTTTGAGCTTCAGGCGAAAGCAGTAGTGCTGGCAATGGGATGTAGAGAACGTTCCAAAGGAGCGTTAAATATCCCGGGATACAGGCCGGCAGGTATCTATTCTGCGGGTACTGCGCAGCGATTGGTCAATATCGAAGGTTTTATGCCGGGACGCGAAGTTGTCATTTTAGGTTCCGGTGATATTGGATTGATTATGGCAAGACGTATGACATTTGAAGGTGCAAATGTCAAAGTGGTAGCAGAACTTATGCCGTATTCAGGCGGATTAAAACGTAATATTGTTCAGTGTTTGAATGATTATGATATTCCTTTGAAACTGAGTCACACAGTGGTTGATATCAAAGGAAAAGAGAGAGTGGAAGGAATTACAATCGCAGAGGTTGGTCCTGACAGAAGACCAGTTCCTGGAACAGAGGAATATTATCCATGTGATACGCTACTTCTTTCTTGCGGTTTGATTCCTGAAAATGATATCTCTAGAGGAGCAGGGATTGAGATGAGTCCGATTACTTCCGGAGCTGTCGTAAATGAGAGCTTAGAGACAAATGTAGAGGGTATCTTTGCATGTGGTAATGTGTTGCATGTGCATGATCTTGTAGACTTTGTATCGGAAGAGGCGGCTATGGCCGGAAAATCTGCCGCTGATTATGTACTCGGAAAGATTAAGAGAGACACTGCATCACCAGACGTCAAGATTGTTGCTACAGATGGTGTTCGTTATACCGTTCCGAGTGTTATCAATGTGGATCGTATGGATGGCAATTCCATTGTGAGATTCCGTGTTGGTGATGTTTATAAAGATCACTATATCAGTGTTTATTTGAACGATGAACGTGTTTTACATAGAAGAAAACAGGTTATGGCACCAGGCGAGATGGAGAACGTTGTTCTCAAGAAGGATCAGCTTGCAGCAGTAGATGGGTTAAATACCATTACCGTAAAACTTGAGGAGGCGTAGAAATGGAAACAAGAAATTTAATTTGTATCGGATGTCCAATGGGTTGTCCTCTTACTGTAACCATGGAAAATGGAGAGGTTAAGGATGTAACAGGAAACACTTGTAAGCGCGGTGATGACTATGCCAGAAAAGAAGTGACAAATCCTACCAGAATTGTTACAAGTTCTGTCATTGTAGAAGGTGGTACGATTGCCGCTGTATCTGTGAAAACAAAATCGGATATTCCAAAAGAGAAGATTTTTGATGTGTGCAAAGCATTAAAAGGCGTATCTGTACCAGCGCCAGTTAAAATCGGCGATGTGATTATCAGTGATGTTGCTGGAACTGGCGTAGAAATTGTTGCTACAAAACAGGTAGAAAAAGCTTAAATAGCACTTGAAAGTGTATAAGGCGTATCCTTGGGGATACGCCTTTCTTTGGATTTATCATGTCAGAAAAAAAGTTCTATAGAAAAATAAGGAGCTAAAGATGCAAAAATTAAAATGGAAAAATATGGTCTTGCTGCTTTTAGCGGCATTTATCTGGGGTGTCGCGTTTGTGGCACAAAGTGTGGGAATGGATTATATAGGACCGTTTACTTTTAACGGAGTTCGTTGCTTAATCGGAAGTGCTTTTTTACTTCCCTGCATTTTTGTGTTTGATCGCACGAAAAATATGGAAGAGAAAGAGAAAATAAAAGTGAATCAAAAGACACTTTGGTTGGCGGGAATTTTTTGCGGAATTATTCTGTTTGTAGCGACAAACGCGCAGCAAATTGGCCTTCAATATACAACGGCGGGAAAAGCGGGATTTATCACAGCACTATATATTGTGTTTGTTCCGATTATTGGCATTTTTTTGAAGAAAAAATGCCATTGGAATGTCTGGATTAGTGTTTTGATTGCCGTTGTGGGATTTTATCTTTTGAGTATCAAGGATGGTTTTAGCCTTTCAAAAGGAGATTTTTTCGTGTTTATCTGTGCCTTGGTATTTCCATTTCATATTTGGTGTGTCAATCATTTTGCTCCTTTTTTAGATGGCGTCAGGTTATCTTGTATACAGTTTTGTGTGTGTGGAATTCTTTCTGTAATTTGTATGTTTTTCTTGGAGAAACCTGAATTAGGAGCGATTTTGAGTGCATGGGCGCCAATTCTCTATGCGGGAATTCTTTCTTGTGGAGTGGGATATACGTTACAGATTATAGGACAGAAAAACTTTAATCCTACGATTGCCTCTTTGCTCATGAGTTTTGAGTCTGTTTTTTCTGTTTTGGCAGGCTGGGTTTTATTGGGTCAGGCATTGAGTAAAAGAGAAATGGCAGGTTGTGTTCTGATCTTTGCAGGTGTAGTTTTAGCGCAGATTCCAGCAAAAAAGGAAGTATAAATTACTTTTCATAAACGCTGTAATGTGATAGAATATCTCTGTAGTCAGTCAATGGACAGCGAATGGTGAAAAGACATTGTTGAAACATAGTATAAAAGAGGTGAAATGTATGTTAGAAGGAAATGGATTACTGATTTTTATGGGTGTGTTGATTTTTTTGGTAATCATAGCTGCGGTGATTGCCGTAGTTGCTTCCGTTGCAGGTACAGCGGCAGCGATTGCAGATGAAGAAGATGGGGAAGAGTAAAGAGAGAATTTGATAAGAATTTGATAAAACTCTGCGGATAGAACTCGTTAATATTTAAAGAGTTATCCCAGAGTTTCTTTTATTTTTGTATAGGAAAATCCTATATACAAGAAAAAATAAACCAAGTAAGGAGCGGGAGGAACGGAAGGTGTTATCAAAATTCAGTGTAAAAAGGCCCTATACAGTAATTGTGGCG
>JAAVYC010000055.1 GCA_022790905.1 Lachnospiraceae bacterium
GCCGTCAAACATTTCCACAAGCCCTTTTTGAGAACACACATTCAAATCTGCAAGCGTCGCAAGCCATGCCTTTTTGAGATCTCCAGCTTTCAGCGCTTCTTCAACGCCTTTTATCTCTTTGCGGTCAAAGAAATTCTCTTCTTTTTTCGGAATATCGACCGCCACACTCGTCTCCTGATGTGCTCCGTTAGTATCCAAGAATGCCCTTGCAATATTGACAATCTCTTTTCCCCTCCATTCAAGTACAAGACGAGGTTCCTCGGTCACGATTGCCACTTCAACGGCCTCTAAATTTTCCTCCTCTGCATAGGTCAAAAATGTTTTTACATCTTCCGGCGCTATCACAACTGCCATACGCTCCTGGGACTCTGAAATGGCAAGCTCTGTGCCGTCTAGACCCGCATATTTTTTCGGCACCTTATCTAAATTCACGCGAAGACCATCTGCTAATTCCCCGATTGCTACAGATACACCGCCCGCACCAAAATCATTACATTTCTTTATCAGATACGCTACTTCTTCTCTTCGGAAAAGTCTCTGAATCTTGCGCTCTGTCGGTGGGTTTCCCTTCTGGACCTCTGCACCGCAAGTATCAATGGACTGCGTCGTATGTGCTTTTGAGGATCCCGTCGCACCGCCACAACCGTCGCGCCCCGTCCTTCCACCGAGTAAAATAATGATATCTCCCGGATCTGAACTCAATCTCTGCACAGCACGTCTTGGAGCAGCTCCCATAACAGCGCCAATCTCCATACGTTTTGCCACATAGTCCGGATGATAAATTTCTTTGACATATCCCGTCGCAAGTCCAATCTGATTTCCATAAGAACTGTAGCCATCGGCAGCCCCGCGCACAATCTTTTTCTGCGGAAGTTTTCCCTCCAACGTCTCCCGTACTGACACGGTCGGATCTGAAGCGCCAGTCACGCGCATTGCCTGATAGACGTAAGTACGGCCGGAGAGCGGATCGCGGATCGCTCCTCCTAAGCAAGTTGCAGCACCGCCAAAAGGTTCGATTTCCGTCGGATGATTATGCGTCTCATTCTTAAAATTCACAAGCCATTCTTCCGTTTTCCCGTCGATCTCCACAGGCACCACAATGGAACATGCATTGATCTCCTCGGATTCCTCTAAATCCTCCAGCTTTCCCTCTCTGCGAAGTTTCTTCATCGCCATCAACGCGATATCCATTAAGCAGACAAACTTATCTTCTCTGCCCGCATAGATTTCTTTATGAGTATCCAGATATTCCCGATATGTCTTTTCGATCGGAGCTCTATAATAGCCCTCCTCAAATTCCACATCTGTCAATTCCGTGGAAAAAGTTGTATGGCGACAATGATCCGACCAATAAGTATCCAGCACCCGAATCTCTGTCATAGAAGGATCTCTTTTCTCTTCCGCATTAAAATAATTTCGGACATGTAAAAAATCTTTCCATGTCATGGCAAGTCCCAAAGACTCGTACAATTTTTTGAACTCTGTCTCTGACATATCTCGGAAATGATCCAAAATTATAACATCTGCCGGTTCCTCAAATTCCACAATCAGCGTCCTTGGCTTTTCCATTCCGGTCTCCCTAGAGTCTACTGGATTAATGCAATGATTTTTGATCGCCTCAAACTCACCGTCTGTGATGTTTCCCTCTATCACATAGGTCGTCGCCGTACGGATTATCGGCTCTTCCTCTTCTCTTAGCAATTTTACACACTGCTCTGCAGAATCAGCTCTCTGATCAAACTGCCCCGGTAAATATTCCACACTGAATATCCGGGCAGCGCCTGCCTGAAATTTTTCCTCATAGATATCATCTACTGGTGGTTCCGAAAATACCGTTCCCAACGCCTTCGCATAGGTCTCATACGAGATATTTTCCACATCATAGCGGATTAAAATACGCACATTTGTAATCGTTTTAATCCCCAGATAGCTCTCAATTTCAGAATGTAACGCCTTCGCCGCTACCGCGTACGCCGACTTTTTCTCTACATAGACTCTTCTTACGTTACTCATGAAAAACCTCCTTTTGGATTCCTGTCACCGTCATCTGTCAAATTCATTTACAAGCATTGCTGTCATTTTTATAAGTTATTATAGCATTTCCCATAGAATTAGAAAAATTAATAGATTTAATTCTATTTATAAGTTATAATTATAATACCATCTCACACGAATTGAAATTTGTACAAAGAGGAACCATTTATGGATATCAATTATGAATTATACAAAGTTTTTTATTATGTTGCCTCATCCCTGAGCTTTTCAGAGGCAAGCAGACAATTATTTATCTCCCAGTCTGCAGTCAGCCAATCTATCAAGACGCTAGAACAAAAACTAGGACAGCCGCTTTTTATCCGCACCACGAAAAAAGTACAACTTACTCCTGCCGGTGAACTTCTCCTAAAACATATGGAACCCGCTATCAATCTCATTCGTCGCGGCGAGAATCAATTACTTCACGCGGGAACACTTGGACTTGGACAGCTGCACATCGCCGCAAGCGATACCATTTGCCGCTATTTTCTCGTTCCCTATCTCAAACAATTTCACCAAAAATTTCCTTCTGTCCCGATCAAAGTCACAAACGCCACTTCTTTCCATTGCATCGATTTATTGGAACAGGGAAAAGTCGACCTCATTGTCACAAATTACCCAAATATCCGGCTAAATCACTCTTATATTCAAAAAACTGTTTTTCAATTCACAGATGTTTTTATCGCAAATCCTGTTTTCTTCCATTTCGAGCAGGAGGCGATTACCCTTGCCGAATTGAAAAATTTTCCCATTTTAATGCTCGATCAAAAAAGTACCACCAGCGAATTCCTGCACAATCTTTTTTTACAGAATCAGCTAGAACTCGTTCCCGAAATCGAACTCAGCAGCAATGATCTATTGATCGATCT
The DNA here is from genome assembly GCA_022790905.1 of Lachnospiraceae bacterium. Taxonomy (GTDB): domain Bacteria; phylum Bacillota; class Clostridia; order Lachnospirales; family Lachnospiraceae; genus Maccoyibacter. The sequence goes on from JAAVYC010000055.1 coordinate 2,904, forward strand.
GGCAAAAATCGGACTCGGTATCGCATTTATTCCAGACTATTGTTTAAAAGAAAAGACAAAAGATCTGTTTATTCTTCATACCAAGGAAACCATGCCGTCCCGCCAATTGATTGCTTCTGTCAATCCAAATCTTCCTATCTCTGCTTCCACAGAAGAATTTTTACGGCTCCTTCCAGAAGTCCTCTAACTGTTGTTCTACATTTTCTAGATTACAGATCGCATAATCTTCCCATTCTCTAGGAAAAAGGCCGCGATAATCAGTTTGCAAAAAACGCTCATCTAAAAGTGCAATAATCCCCCGATCTTCTCTCGTGCGAATGACCCGTCCTGCCGCTTGCAGAACTTTATTCATACCCGGATACCGGTAAGCATATGCAAATCCTTCCCTGGTCTGTCCATCAAAATATTCTTTTAATATCTCCCTCTCATTTCCAATCTGCGGAATCCCAGTCCCCACAACGATAGCGCCAATCAAAAGTTCTTCTTTTAAATCGATTCCCTCTCCAAAAATTCCCCCTAGCACGCAAAAGCCCAATAAGGATTTCTCCCTTTTTTTTGCAAATTCTTCTAAAAACGCTTCCCTTTCTTCCTCTGACATTCCATTTAGCTGTACAATCATATCTGCTTGATCCTGTATCTGTGACAGACATTTTTCATAGACAGATTCCATAAAGCGATACGATGGAAAAAAAACCATATAATTTCCCTTTTTAGAAAATACGATCTTTTTGATATATTGGGCAATCTTTTCATACTCCTCCTCAGTTCTGCGCGTATATTTACTGCTGACATCTCTCCCGATCAACAATCGACTCTGTTCTCTTAAAAATGCTGTCTTTGCATAGACCGCATAATTATCTTCTTTTGTGCTGAGCAATTTTTTATAATATTGAATCGGTAAAAGCGTCGCCGAGAAAAAAATCGTGCTGCGCCCCTTATCCAGACACTCCTGCAAATTCTTAGAGGGATCCACACAAAACAATTTCATACAAAAATTCCCATTTTCCAAAAGTTCCGTATAAATTACATAGTGCTCATCCAACCGCTCGTACATATTTAGAAAATGACGCACTTTTAAATAAAGTTCCAAAAAATCTTTTTTTCCTGCAAACTCTATATTTTTCTGCAAAAATGTATCTGCCGCAGCCCCAAACTGCATCAGCGAAAAAGCGAAATTGGAAATATTTTCATAGAGTTGATAATTCTCACACTCTCTTTTATACTGTAAAAGAATTTTATTACATTGATTCAGCTCTAAAGCCACTTTGTCGCTATATGGCTTCACCAGCTTCCTCACTGCCAAAAAATCTTCTTTTACCAGCACCGCACTGTACATATTCCTGCCGCGCTCCACCAAATTATGCGCCTCGTCCACCAAAAAAAGATATTCTTCCCTCTTTCCCTCGGCAAAAAACCTTCGGAGATAGACATTCGGATCAAAAACATAATTGTAATCACAGATAATATGATCCGACCAAATCGCCGTATCGAGACAAAGCTCAAACGGGCAAACTTGGTATTTCTCAGCCTGCCTCCAAAAAACTTCTCTCGTTAAAATTTCCTCTTCCTGCAGTAAATCAAACACCGCATCGTTTACTCTGTCATAATGGCCGTTTGCATATGGACAAGCTTCTGGATTACATTCCATCTCATCACAAAGACACATTTTTTCTTTGGCTGTAATAAAAATCGTTTTGGCGCGATAACCCTTTTCTTTTATAAGCTTAAAAGTTTCTAAAGCCACAGACGCCGTCATCGTTTTTGCCGTCAAATAAAAAATTTTTTCTACCAGATTTTCTCCGACCGCTTTGACCGCCGGATAGATTGTAGAGATTGTCTTTCCCACTCCGGTAGGCGCCTGTATAAACAGAATCTTTTTCCTGTAAATGGTACGATAGACATCCGAAACCAATTCCTTTTGCCCTTCCCTATAAGAAAAAGGAAATGGTATTTCTCGTATGGATTCCTGGCGGATCGATCGCCACTCAAATTGAAAATCTGCCCATTTCTCATATTCCGCAACAACCCCAAAAAACCACAGTTTTAGCTCCTCTATCTGATAAGAGCTAACGAATTGCCGAATCTCTTCTGTATCCAGATTACAGTAAGTCATCTGAACATCAATTTGTTCCAATCCATTTTGCGCCGCATAAATATATGCATAGCATTTCGCCTGAGCAAGATGAACATCAAAAGGATCTTCTAAATATGACAAATCCATATAAATACCTTTGATCTCATCTATTACAACGCGTTCTTTTTCGATAATACCGTCCGCACGCCCTTCGATAATAAGTACATAATTTTTTTTCGAGATCTCCACTTTCAATGGAACCTCTGCGCGATAGGAGGCATCCATTCTCCTCTGAATCTTTCTATGTATTCTTCCCCCTTCTTGCATGGCATCCGTTCGCATAGCTCTTGCCCTGCGATTGTCAATATCTCCGGAACGCAATATAAATTCCACAAGATTCCGAACTGAGATCTTAATTGTTTGTTTTTCCACTTTTTTTTGCAATTTCTTTACCTCATGATTTGTCATATAAGAAATCCGAGAAAGCTCCCTATTAGAACAAAGTAGGCAAATCCACTGGGACTCCCCTTCCCTCAATCCGGGGGGACTTGGCTTCTTTGTGCGCCGAGCAGAATCGCTTTAGCGACATACTTCTTCTGAAATAATAAAAACTCCACAGTTCTGACAACCATGGAGCTTTCGCAGCCTGTATATGTTCTTTTTATTTTATGTTACGCTACCTGATACTTCTGTACCGTATCTTCAAATTCATTATTCATTCCACAATAAGTTACTTTTAATACCCTGGAAACACCCAGACCTAATACGCCTAAAAAAGATTTTGCATCAATCACAATGCGATCATAAGAAATATCAATATCAAAATTGCATTTACCGGCTGCTTGAACGAAATCTTGAACTTCTTGTCTACTTTGTAATTTAATTTGTTTCTCGTTCATCACTATCATTCCTTTCACCTTTTGCTCACTTTCCATTTGTGGTTTCTTATTATTCCACTTTTTTTCTTACTTGTCAAATCTTAGCGGAATTTGTGAGAGATGGCTTTTTACACATTTTTTACAAGATATCTTCTATTTTTTTATTTCTACTCATATTTTTGTTTTCTTTAAATTCAGATTTTCCAATTTTTTTCTATTTTTTTGTATATTTTGCATATTCTTTTTCTGTTTCCTATTTACATTTTGCACATTTTTACAAATATTAAAAATATTTCTATGGTTTCTTAATACAGCAGAAAAGGTCTATCTTTACTACAAACGCTTTCGAACTCTTGACGAGTCTTCTCTCACCTATCTATAATGTGTATAATATCATTAATTATTCGGCCATCTATTTAAACACATATTGAGAAAGGAATCATTTTATGACTCTCCAAGATTTTTTCAGCAAATATCACCGAGTAGCTATCGGTTTTTCTGGAGGCGTGGACTCCTCTTATTTGGCATACACTGCGAAAAAATATGCTAAAAAGGTTCTCGCCATCTATTATAAAAGCGAATTTCAACCAGCATTTGAGCTAGAAGACGCAAAACTCTTTTGCCATGATTATCAAATACCATTAAAAATACTCTACGAAAGTGTACTCACTAATTCGCATATATCCAGCAATCCCTCAAATCGCTGTTATTACTGCAAATACCAAATTTTTTCTGCAATTCAAAAAGAAGCTCTTTCCCAAGGATTTTCTGTTTTATTAGATGGAACCAATTCCTCCGATTCACAAGATGATAGACCAGGAATAAAGGCATTACAAGAACTCTCCATTTTATCTCCTTTACAGTTATGTGGGCTCTCCAAAGAAAGGATCCGCCGCCTCTCCAAAGAAGCAGGTTTACCCTGTTGGGATAAACCTGCTTATGCCTGTCTTGCAACAAGAATCCCAACTGATACGCCAATCACAGCTACTCTTTTGGATTCTGTAGAATTCTGCGAGAACATACTCTTTTCCATGGGATTTCATGATTTTCGCGTCCGAATACGAAAAGAATATGCGCTTCTTCAAATCTCATCCCACGAATATGAAATCGCAGTGGAAAAATTAGAAAGAATTCGTCAACTCTTCTCCCCTTACTTTTCAGATGTAAGGCTAGATCCTACCACTCGCAAAGAGTGTATAGAATCTTTTCTTTAAATAATGATGTGGAAGGTCTCCTATGATAAAATAAACAGTCATCCGGAAACACTTATACTTGGCAGGATCTTTAACAGCCTATAGACATGTTCACTGCACATTTCCGTTTCTACTATAATTTGTTTCCCAGAGTTCCATTTCTCTGCCTAGAAACTACATAATGAAAACAAGTCCTTGGCCTAACAATAAAAATACCCATGAGCATTTTGTCATGGGTACTTTTACTGTTCACGGATTACACACACTACAAGGACTATATCCTTTGGAAATCGCATCATTTTTATCAATAGATATCTTACTCTTTTTCAAATATCTACATCCTGTTCTATGATATTTTGAACCATACTCTGTTATATATACATTGTACGAAGATTTCTGCTGAGTAGAATCAGTATTCTCAGAGTATGTAGAAACTTTTGCTGATTGCTCGTCTGAAGATAGATTTTCATTCTCAAGTTTCAACTGTGAATTTTCATTAGTTAAATTATCTATTTTAATATTTAATTCATCAATAACTTTCAAAAATCTCTAAAACAAGAAAATAGAATCTTATAGTAAAGTATTTAAATACTTGAAACACAAAGAAAAATGCTTGAAAATACATTATTTTCAAGCATTTCTCAGCAGGGACAGAAGGACTCGAACCCTCGAC
>JAAVYC010000056.1 GCA_022790905.1 Lachnospiraceae bacterium
CGGGGCCAATGTCACACGTAAAGGCTCCATATGGTTCTTTTGAGCATTTGGAATCACCCATTCAATTTTAGAATGCTCTTCTTCGTCTATTTTAGTAAAATAATCTTCTTTTTTGAATACGATTTGTTCTGGTTCTTCGTCCGCAAAAAATTCTGCTGGAGTGGTTCCAAGACACTGAATAATATCAAGAAGAGTCCCAATAGAAGGAGAAGTTAAATTGCGTTCTAATTGTGAAATAAATCCTTTTGAGAGTTCAGAACGATCTGCGAGTTCTTGCTGGGTTAGACCATAGTGAATCCTGAGTTCTTTCATGCGATGTCCGATATCCATAAATTTACCTCTTGGCTCATTGCTCACAGAAATAAAAGCAATTGTAAATAGAATGTTTAACAATAATAAACAAATTGAGATTAATTATATAGGTTTTTTCGTAAAAGTCAATACGATTTTTTAAAATAAAAAAGATAAAATTTGACAAAATAAAAGATAAGAGTTAAAATATAAAAAGCATACCCCTTGGGGGTATATAAAATATATGAAAGGAGAGGGAAAAATGGAAAAAGAAATTACACTGAATATTCTGGGAATGTCCTGTGCTGCCTGCGCGGCGTCTATTGAAAAGGTAACTAGAAAATTGGACGGCGTCAGTTTGAGTGAGGTCAATCTTGCGACGAATCAGGCGCATATCATTTACGACACAGAAAAAGTAAAACTATTGGATATAAAAAACAAGATTATAAAGGCGGGGTTTGAGCCAAGAGAATTGGAAGAAATCACACAGGAGATGCTTTTTGATGAGGAGGAAGAAGAGCACAAAAGCAAAAAGAGAAAATTGATTCTTGCAATTTGTCTTTCCGTGCCATTGTTGTATTTGTCTATGGGACATATGTTGCCATTTCCATTGCCGTTGCCTCCGTTTTTGGATATGCATACGCAGCCTATGCGGTTTGCCGTAGCACAGTTGATTTTGACAATCGGAGTTTTAATCTGTGGACGGAATTTTTACAGTACAGGATTTCGGACGCTGTTTTGGGGTCATCCCAACATGGATTCTTTAGTAGCAATTGGAACGGGAAGCGCTTTTTTATATAGTCTTGTGATGACAATTTTGATTGCGAAAGACACGTCTTATGTGCATTCTCTTTATTATGAATCTGCCGCTGTCGTTGTGACGCTCATCATGTTTGGAAAATTTTTGGAGAGTAAGAGTAAGAAAAAGACAAAAGATGCGATACGGAAGATGATAGAATTAGCACCGGACATGGCGTTGCTGGTGCAAGGAGATCGTGTCATAGAGGTGCCGACCGATGAACTTTCCATCGGAGATGTCGTTTTGGTAAAACCGGGAACTAAGATTCCGATTGACGGAACAGTGACAGAGGGAGAGAGTGCGGTTGATGAATCTATGATGACAGGAGAGAGTATTCCTGTAGAAAAAGTCTTCGGTAGTTCCGTGATTGGAGGAAGTATGAATTACAACGGAACCATGCACATCGAAGTGACTCATACGGCGAAAGAGACGACGCTCTCTAAAATCATAGCGATGATGGAGGAGGCGCAGGGAAAGAAGGCTCCGATCTCTAAATTGGCAGATATTGTGGCAGGATATTTTGTACCGATTGTTATGGCGATTGCGGTTGTAGCGGCTCTTGTCTGGTTTTTGATGGGAAAAGATTTTGCGTTTGTGCTGAATATTTTTGTGTCAGTTTTAGTCATTGCCTGCCCGTGTGCACTGGGGCTGGCGACTCCGACGGCGATTATGGTTGGTACAGGGCTAGGAGCAAATCACGGCATTTTATTCCGAAGTGGAGAGGCTTTGGAACATCTTCGAAATGTCGATACGGTACTCTTGGATAAGACGGGAACAGTAACGGAGGGAAAACCTGCGGTGGTTTCTATCATGGAAATGTATTTAGAAAAAGAAAAATTAATTGAGATCGCTTCCTCCGCAGAGCATTTTTCGGAACATCCTCTGGGCAGAGCGATTGCAGAATACGGGGAGAACTTAAATCAGATTTATCCGGATAGAGTCAGCGGATTTTTGGCAGTCAGTGGAAAAGGAATGAAAGCAAATTATGACGGGGAAGAAGTCTGGATTGGAAATGCCGCATTCATGGAGGAATGTGAGGTAGATGTGACAGAGATTCAAAAGCAGGTGGAAGAGGAAGCAAAAAAGGGCAGAACACCGATGTTCGTTGTCGTTTCCGGTAAACTAAGCGGTGTGATTTGCGTCGCAGATACTTTAAAAGAGAGCAGTAAAAATGCAATAGAAAAGATGAAAAAACAAGGGTTGCAAGTTGCAATGTTAACGGGAGACAATCGTTTGACGGCAGAATATATTGGAAATCAGGTTGGCGTTGACAAAGTGATCGCAGAGGTATTGCCGCAGGATAAATCCAGCGTAGTAGAAAAATTGCAAGAGCAGGGACATCGCGTCGTAATGGTTGGAGACGGAGTCAATGATGCTCCGGCTCTGATGCAGGCGGATGTCGGGATTTCGATTGGAGATGGAAGTGATATTGCGGTGGATTCTAGTGATGTTGTTTTGATGAAATCTGACTTGTCGGATGTGGCAAAAGCTTTTATCCTGAGTAGAGGAACCATTCGCAATATCAAAGAAAATCTGTTCTGGGCGTTTTTCTATAATACGCTTGGAATTCCAGTTGCAGCAGGCGTTTTTTACGCATGGAATGGTATGCTGCTCAGCCCGATGTTGGGCGGACTTGCAATGTCTTTTAGTTCAGTTTTTGTAGTGAGTAACGCATTGAGATTGCGCAGGTTGAAATTGGAGTGATTTATCATGGGAGAAAAAGATTGTTGTAGTAACTGGAAAAAAGAGAGGCAGCAGGACGAAAAGAAGGATTTGATTCATCGCCTGAATCGGATTGAGGGGCAAGTGCGCGGGATAAAAAGTATGGTGGAAAGTGACCGCTATTGTGTCGATATCTTGACACAGGTCTCGGCAATCCAATCGGCACTCAATGCGTTTAATAAAAATTTGTTGAGAAATCACATAGCGACTTGCGTAGCAGAAGATATCCGCAATGACAAAGAAGGCGCCGTAGAAGAATTCTGCGATACCATACAAAAATTGATGAAATAAAGGAGGAAAAGATTATGGTAAAAGTAAAATCAGATGACATCCACTGTGAGGGATGCGTGGAGCGAATCGACAAGGCACTTGTGGAGGCAGGTATTGCTCACAAGATCAGCCTTGAGGAGAAAAGCGTAGAAGCGGATTGTGAGCTTTCTAAAGTAATTGAATTGTTAGATGATCTTGGATTCGATGCCGTTGAGGTGTAAACTTCTTTCGGCTGTGGTAGATAGTTTTAACGATACCTTTTCTTATATCGTAAAAAACAGCTTGTCAAACGACAAGCTGTTTTTTAAGCTGAGAATGGGACTCGAACCCACGACCTGCTGATTA
>JAAVYC010000057.1 GCA_022790905.1 Lachnospiraceae bacterium
AGGGTGAGCCGGAAGCAGACTGTAAAAAATTTACTTATAATGAATTATTAAGACATGTATGTCGTTTTGCAAATGCCTTAAAGAAAAACGGAGTAAAAAAAGGGGATCGTATCGTTTTATACTTGCCAATGATCTGGCAACTTCCTGTCGTCATGCTTGCCTGTGCAAGAATCGGTGCCGTTCATACTGTTGTATTTGGCGGCTTTTCAGCAGAAGCTCTCGCAGATCGTATGCTTGCCTGCGGTGCGAAAAAAATGGTTACAACCAATGGTTATTGGCGTTCTGGCAAAAAAATAAATGCAAAAGCAAATGCTGATAAAGCCTGTATGTTATGTGCCAATGCCGGCCTTACCATCGATGATGTTTTTGTTGTAGACCGCATGGTCAATTTTGAAGTTCCTTACATTACATACAGAGATACTGCTCTCTCCAAAGAACTTATGTCAGAAGACATTTCTGATTTCTGCCCAGCAGAAAAAATGGATGCCGAAGATCCGCTCTTTATTATGTATACTTCAGGCTCCACTGGAAATCCAAAGGGAACTTTACATACGACAGCCGGATATATGATCTATACTTACACAACTTTTAAATATATCTTTGACTACAGAGAAGAGGACGTCTTCTTCTGTACCGCAGATATCGGATGGATTACCGGACATTCTTATATCGTATACGGCCCACTTTTAAACGGCGCTACAACTTGCCTTTATGAATCTGTTCCTACCTATCCGGAACCAGATCGTTTTTGGCATATTATTGAAAAATTCAAGGTAAGTATCTTTTACACGGCACCGACTGTTATCCGATCTCTTATGAACAAAGGTACCGAATGGATCGAAAAACATGATTTATCTACGCTGCGTCTTTTAGGTTCCGTTGGAGAACCAATCAATCCAGAAGCATGGGAATGGTTCTATCACAATATCGGACACGACCGCTGCCCTATTGTAGATACTTGGTGGCAAACGGAAGCGGGCGGAATTTTAATCTCTGCATTTCCTGGCGCCATGGGATTAAAACCTGGCAGTGCCGCTCTTCCATTTTTTGGAGTAAAGCCAGTTATTTTACGATCCAGGACAGATCTTAATCAACCTGCCGAAGAAGCAGATATCAATGAAAAAGGTGAACTCTGTATTGAATCTTCCTGGCCTGGAATGATGAGAACTCTCTATGGAGAACCAGAGCGCTATGACAGCGGATATTTCTCACAACAACCTGGATATTTCTTTACTGGTGATGGCGCTTACAAAGATGAAGACGGATATTTTTGGATTACCGGAAGAATTGATGATATTGTAAATATCTCAGGACATCGTTTAGGTACCGTAGAAATTGAGAAAGTCTTATGTTCTCATGCAGATGTAGTAGAAGCAGCCGTTGTGGGATATCCACATCCAGTGAAAGGAGAAGACTTATATGCCTATGTAGTGCTAAATGATACGAATACCTCGCATGACGATATTCGCAATCAATTGAAAACCCTTGTAAAATCAGATATCGGACCTATCGCTGTTCCTGGAAAAATTCAATTTGTAGACGAAATGCCTAAAAATCGTTCCGGTAAAATTGTACGTCGCATGCTCCGTAAAATCGCATCAAATGAAAGAAATGATATTGACAATGGCGCACTGAATATTCTTGCAAATCCAGAATCTGTAGATATTATAAACGAAAATCGCCTCTAAAATAGAATAAATCTGGCTATCTCTTGTAGGTAGCCAGATTTTTATAATTTTTAAATTCTAATACTTTTCAGATCTGTTCTCAATCTTCTTCTTTTATTTTACAGCACTCACAAAACAATGCTGCATATACTAAAACCAAAGGAGTAATAATATATGAATCAAAAAAATAGGCTGAGTAACAATACAAAAGATTATTTGAGTACTTTTTATTGCATTTTAAACGATATGATTCAGAGCATGACAGAAGCAGAATTAGGTAACAGTATTTCTTATAATTTTATCGTACAAATGATTCCTCACCATATGGCAGCAATTGAAATGTCAAAAAATGTCTTAAAATATACCACGAATATTACTTTACAAGACATCGCCTTACAAATTATTGAAGAACAGACAAAAAGTATCGAAAATATGCGTAGCATTTTATGCACTTGTGAAAAAAGAACAAATTCCAGACAGGATCTCTATTTATACCAACGCAGAACAATTCAAATTATGAATATAATGTTTTCTAAAATGGAAAACGCTAAATCTACAAACAATATCAATGCCAATTTTATCTGGGAAATGATACCTCATCATAAAGGTGCTATTGCTATGTTAAAAAATGCACTTCAATATAATATTTGCCCTGAATTGACACCTATCCTAAAATCCATTATCACTTCCCAAGAAAAAGGCGTCATAGAAATGCAAAATCTTTTACAACATATAAGATGTGAAGATTAAAAAGTCTAACTCAGATATAAATGGAACGGACAAATTCCAAAATATATTGTCCGTTCTTTTTATATTTAAAAAAGAAGATTTACAAAACCCATAAGCATTCCAAGAAACCCTCCAAGCCATACCAATGCATTTAACTCTTTTTTTGAGATATCCATAATCATATTTTCTAATTCCATAATATCAAGTTCTTTGATCTTTTCTTCTATTACCTTTGGAATATCAATTTGTTCAATAAAATCTCCTGTCTTTTTTTCCACAAACGTTTTATATATTTTCCAAATTTGATCTTTTAATTTTGGAAATTTTTCTTCAACTAGAATAATTATTTCATTTATCGGTTTTTCCATCCAATTCTCAAAAGAAGAATCTATATACTTCTCAATATATTCCGGACATTTTTCTAAAATCATATTATCTATTTTTACAGAAATTGGAATCTTAGCAGCCTCTATTGCTCCTCCCGCAATTGCCATAATCATTGGATTCAAATTCGAGGTTATTTCTTCCATTGCATAGTCCAAAAGATCCATACTGACATTTTCTTCCACCATTTTATCAGCAAGGAAAATCCCTGTCTTCTTACTGATATCTCCTTCTATTTTTTCAATAGATTCCTGAAATCCTTTTTCTTTGAGATATTCTTTTAATAATTTTTGACTATCTTTCATATTTCTTGTTGTTAAATCAAATTTTTGATAAAATGCTTTTTTCATTTCCTCAGAACAAAGTGCTTTTATTATAGTTTTTTTATCTAAAAGCTCATTTCCCACAGCTTTACCAATTGACGCTGCAATTCTTCCTTTTTCTTTTGGAATCAATCCTGGTGTAAACGGAATTCGAAATTTTCCAACTTTTATCTCATTATGAGGACGAAATAACATACGGATAGCCAATCCATTTGTTATAAGACCTATGATCCCCCCTACGAAAGGTGCTGCAATCATTTGTAAATTCATTATAATTCCTCCTATTAGTGTAACATTTTCAAAACAAAAAAAGAACATCCTCTCTTACAAATTTTGGAATTCATAAGTCAAAGACATTCTTTTTCAAAAAGGCGACAACCAGATTTGAACTGGTGATGAGGGTGTTGCAGACCCGTGCCTTACCACTTGGCTATGTCGCCTTACTTTAGCTCTTAATTTATTCTAGCAAAGCACCCTCTATTCGTCAAGAAATTTTTTAATTTTTAGACTTCTTTATCACCTTTTACTAAACTGCAAATACTTCCAATTACCCCAAAAAGAACTCCTGCTACCGGCCATATAATCCATGTAAATCCCCAATTCATAGTACTAAAACTCCAAATAAGATAAATACAAGTAATGATAGGCCAATATATAGCTCCAATTTTATCTGCAAATTTATTTTTATTCTTTTTTGATATCGTATAATCTCCATCCTGTAAAATTACATGATAAGAATTCAATTCTCCTCCTCCAGTAATTAAAAGAAATACTGCAATTCCAACAATGAATAAAAAACTAATAGATAAAAAAGAAGTAATGGAAGACCAATTTAATATTTCACCTATTATAATAAGTGGAAGGACACTTAAAATAGAGAGAACAACACCTGCTATAATTTTTACAATTGATGTTGATCTTTGATCCTCAAACTTTAATTTTAATTCTTCTTCAACTCCAAATTCCAAAGAAAAAAATTCTTTTTTTAAGTAATCATATTTTTCAAATTTCATTCCCTGATAAATAAAAATTCCAACTGCTATAGCAACAAAAATAAACAAAAAAGGAATTCCTATGCAAGCTTCCAATTTTTCTTGATATCCTTCTCCTAAAATATTTGTCTCAGTTAGACTTTCCAAAAAAATTAATAATAAAGGAGAATATATACAAAGCATAACTCCAAATCCAATAAACTGGAAAAATTTTTTTCCATCTTCTAAATACTGATTTACTTCTGTACTCGTCACTATCCTAGAATTTTTACTCTCCTTTTCCAATTGATCTTCATTCACAATATCATCAATTCCAAGTTCTTTTGAAAGTTCTTTTAAATTTCCAAATTCTGTTATTACAATTCCAATTGCTTCATTATCTGTCTTTCCTTCTTTTAACAATTCATAATATTTATCTTCCATCATTTCTCCTAGTTCTGCCTTTGCCCGCAAAACTTCTTCTGTTTTTGGAAGATGAAAAAACATATTTTCCAAATAGTTTTTAATGGTATCCATATGACTCTCTCCTTCTATTTTAAAAATTTATCTACTACTTCTTTTACAAGTTTCCACTCTTCACATTTTTCCAGATAATATCTTTTTCCTGTATCTGTAATATGATAATAAGTTCTTCTCTTTCCATTTGTTTCTGTTCCATAATAAGAAGAAATATACTTATTTTTTTCTAACCTAGTAAAAGCAGAATAGAGTGTCGTTTCCTTTATAATATATTTTTCATCTGAGATCTGCTTGATACTTTTAGATATCTCATATCCATAAGAATCTTCATGAAATAAAAGATTTAATATCATTAGATCATTATAACCACGAATCACGTCACTGCTAATCAAATACATCACCTCAATTCCTTTTTACAAAATCCTAATGATAAATATATTACGTCTGTCGTAGTAATTTTAATATATCACAATTACTACGACAAATCAAGTAATTTAAAATATTATTTTTACATTTTTTATCATAAAAAAAGACCTGAAATATTACTATTTCAAGTCTCTTTCAAGGCGCCAACCAGATTTGAACTGGTGATAGAGGTGTTGCAGACCTTTGCCTTACCACTTGGCCATGGCGCCATATACATTATTATATGATAAATACTTTAAAAAATGACTCCTACGGGAATCGAACCCGTGTTACCGCCGTGAAAGGGCGATGTCTTAACCGCTTGACCAAGGAGCCTTATCCCTCTTCTCTTTAGATAAAAAAAGAGCTCCCCGAGTAGGGCTCGAAC
>JAAVYC010000003.1 GCA_022790905.1 Lachnospiraceae bacterium
GATTTTTCCGCCGCAGTATCGAGCTCAGATTGTGACAGCTTTGGGAAGAAATGAACAGGTTACACTGAAATTTTTTAATAGAAATCTAGTTGCACAAGATCGGTCATTGCAATTAAATGTTGCACCGAGTACAATGATAAGTACGATAAATGGACAGAGGGTAAATTGTAATCTTGGAAATCGGACGCTTTTGGTATATTACACGGCGACAACTAGAAGCATTCCTCCACAGACGACACCTGGAAAAATAGTAGTATTATGTTAAGAAAATGGGGCCAATTTGATGAAGTCGATCATGGAAATAGGTAATATTTGGAATCTGTAAAACGGTGTATTTTGAAATCGACATTTTCCGTACTTACTTACTTCTTTTTGCTTGCGCGTTGCGAATAAAAGTATTATAATAGGGTCGATTTATCGTTTTGATAAGTTGATTCTAGGCGGGCTCAAATTGGCACCGTTAAACTATTGTTTCGAGGTTAGGAGGTAAGAAATGAAATGATAGCACAAATTTTAGCCGTTCTCATTTTTTTGGCAATGTTTCTTTTGATTATTACGGAAAAATTTGAGCGACACGTAATCACGTTATGCTGTGGAGCATTGACATTGATTTTTGTTTTTGGAGTTTGCATGAGAAGTGTTGATGCGATTATGGAAACGTTGAATGTACATAGTATTTTTACATTGGATTTTTGGTATCATGTAGGAGAGAGTTCGGAATCTTCTTCGGGTATCAATTGGGCCACTATTATTTTTATTGCAGGAATGATGATTATGGTGGAGGGAATGGCGTTGGTTGGATTCTTCCGCTGGCTTTGTATGAAAATTGCGAATATGGTGCATTATAAAACGATTCCGATTTTTATTACATTTATGCTTATGTCGGCCGTTTTGGCAATGTTTATTGACAGTATTACGGTCATATTGTTTTTGGCAGCGGTTACCGTGGAGTTGGCACAGCTGTTAAAATTTAATCCGGTTCCAATGATTCTCTCAGAGATTTTCTGTGCAAATTTGGGAGGCTCAGCGACAATGTGCGGAGATCCGCCAAATATTATTATCGGAACTTCCTTGGGATATTCCTTTGCTGATTTTATCACGAACACAGGTGTGATGGCGGGAATTTCTTTGGTGGTTATCATTGTTTATTTTTACTTTGTATTTCGTAAAGAGCTTAAAAGTAGTACAAAAGGCGATATTGATGTCACAAATTATCCAGATCCAAAAGAGGCGATTAAGGATAAAAGAGGTTTTATTATCAGCTGTATGATCTTTTTCCTTGCGGTAGCGCTGCTTATTACACATGCACAGACTGGTCTGACGGTAGCGTTTATCGGTTTGTTTATCGCAGTGCTCACATTGATTGCAGCTACGAGAAATGTCGGGAAGATCATGAGAAAAGTTGATTATAAAACGATCTTATTTTTTGTGGGCTTGTTCGTTGTAGTGGGAGGCCTAGAGCAGACAGGGATTCTAGAAGTGATTGCAGAGTTTATCGGAGAGATCAGTGGCGGAAATGCCAAGTTGATGATTGCGATTATTATCTGGGTGTCGGCAGTTGCCAGCGCTTTTGTGGACAATATTCCGTTTGCGGCAACGATGATTCCGGTTATCAGGAGTCTTGAAGTTACCCAAAATATCAGTCTATCGGTATTGGCATGGGCTTTGTCCATGGGAACAGATATTGGTGGAAGCGCTACACCGATCGGTGCATCTGCTAACGTCGTTGGTACGTCGGTTGCAGCGAGAGGAGGATATCCGATTGGCTGGGGCAAATACTGTCTGAAAGTAGTACCTGCCACAATTATTGTATTGTTGATATCTACATTTTATATTTTTGCGAGATATCTATAAGATGGGATGCGCACGGGTATCTATTAGGAGGTTAAAATGTCAAAACAATTAATTATTTCAGTGAGTCGTGAATTTGGCAGCGGAGGTCACATCGTTGCACAACATCTTGCGAAAAAATTTGAGCTGCCGTTATATAACCGAAATCTGCTAAAAGAGATTACCATCGAGAAAAACTGGGATTTAAAAGAATTGGAAAAGTACGATGAGCTGTCAAGAAAACCGTTATTTTCCAGAACGATTAGAGGATATAGTAATTCACCTGAAGAGAATATAGCGAATTTGCAGTTTGAATATTTGCAAAAGAAGGCAGATCAGGGAAAATCTTTTGTCATTGTCGGACGTTGTGCGGAAAGTGTCCTGAAAAAATATGATGCCTTGGTTTCTATTTTCGTTTTAGCAGATGTGGACACGAAAATCAAACGTATTATGGAAACACATGAAATTTCCAAATTGGAGGCAGAACTTATGATGAAGCGCTATGACAGGGAACGAAAGGCTTATCATAATTATTACTGTGTACATAAATGGGGAGATTCTAGAAATTACGACATCTGTGTGAACAGCAGCAGATTGGGATTCGAGTGTACAGCAAATGTATTAGAAGAGTATATCAGAGAGAGAATGGAAAGACGTTAATGAGAATTGATACGGCGTAGCCTTTGAGCTGCGCCGTTCTGTGTGTCAAATTTTAAAGGATTAACAGAAGAGAGGACAAGTATGAATAAACAGGAAGTGTTGGAGCTTAGAAAGCAATTCACACCTGCAAATTGTGCAATCACACGGATCTGTGGCTGTTATGTGGACCATGAGAAAAATAAACAGGCGCAGTCAAAGGAGGCATTTTTATCACTGCCGGAGGAAGAAGCGTTTAAATATTATGATATTTTTAAAAAGACATTATCCGGTGGAATCGGACGAAATATGCTGAATATGGAATTTCCTTATGAACAGGAGAGGGCAGGTGGAACACAAGAATTTTTGATGAAATTGAGGGACAGTAAATTAGAAGACGATATGCTCTTAGAAGAATTTTATGATAGAGTCATTGAAGGATATTCCTACGAGGGAAATTACTATATCGTACTAATTCATGCACTGTATGATGTGCCGGGAAAGACATCTGATCACCAGATGATGGAGGATGCCTCGGATTATGTCTATGAATATTTGCTGTGCAGTATCTGTCCGGTCACACTTTCCAAAGCAGGGCTGTCCTATCATATAGAAGATAGGAGGATTCGGGATCGAGTCCGAGATTGGGTGGTAGAGATGCCAGACAAGGGATTTTTATTTCCAGCATTTAACGATCGGAATACGGATATTCATGAAGTGTTGTATTATACGAAAAAGACCAGCGATTTGCAGCCGGAGTTGATTGATTTGCTGCTAGGGGCAAAGATGCCGATGTCAGCCGATGTACAAAAAGAGACATTTCAGACATTGGTGGAAGATACGTTAGGAGAAAAGAGTGATTATGAAATCCTGAGGAATATCCATGACACTTTAAATGAAATGATCGAGGAACATAAAGAGGAACCGGAACCTCTGGCGCTGGATAAAACGGATGTGAAAAAAATTTTTGAAAGCAGCGGAGTGCCAGAGGAAAACTTAGAGGAGTTTGACCGCACTTACGAGAAGACAGCTGGAGAGAGGGCCTCGCTTTTGGCAGAAAATATTGCAGAAGTGCGAAAATTTAATATTGAGACGCCGGATGTAGTGATAAAAGTAAATCCGGACAGAGCTGATCTGGTGGAAACGAAGGTGATTGATGGCAGGCAGTGTCTAGTCATTGCAGTGGACGATCGTATTGAAGTGAACGGGATTTCAGTGCGGACAATAAAACAGACATCTTTGACTGATGAAATCGATTTGGATTAGAGCAAAAGGAGAGGAAAATGAGAGAATACAAATTAATCGCCCTTGATTTGGATGGTACACTTTTAGATGACGAAAAGAAAATATCGAAAAAAAATATCTCGGCGGTTCAAAAGGCTATCGAAAGAGGGAAAACCGTAATTTTTAACACAGGCAGATGCCCAGCCGAAATTGAGGAATATTTAGAACTATTAGAGGGAGTTCGATATGTCAACTCTATGAGTGGTGCTCTTGTCTTTGATTCGAGAAATGACAAAATAATTTATTCTAAGCCATTAGAAAGTGATATGGTAAAAAAGTTAATGGAAATTTCATTAAAAGAAGAGTGTATGCTTCATTTTATGAAGAAATTATCGATTGTCCAAAGAGATGAGATTCCGAAAATGTCGAATTATGGAATGCAGAAATATCAAAAAATGTATGAGAGAGTTACTACAAAATGGGAAAATCTGGTGGAAGAGTATTATCAAAATCCATTTCCAGTAGAAAAACTCAATATATATTTTACATCGGCAGAAAGCAGGCAGAGGACGAAAGAGCGAATTTTAGAGGCTGGATTAGAAGCGGAAATGATGTATGCAGAAGAGTCTTCTCTGGAAATATGTGAAAAGGGTGTTGATAAGGGGATCGGACTGCAAAAACTCTGTGATTATTTGCAAATTCCAATCGAAGATACAATTGTGCTTGGAGATGCTGACAATGATTATCCAGCTCTTAAAGCAGCAGGACTTGGAGTCGCGATGGGAAATGCGAATGAGAGGTTGAAAGGGATTGCAGATGTTGTGGCAAAGGATAACAATCACGATGGTTGTGCACAGATCATAGAGGAATATTTGTTATAATTTCGATAACGCCAAGTATTTTTGTCAAAAAAGTATCAATAAAAATTGCTGTGCCTGGATAAATGGAGAAAATAGCGATGCATAAATATAAATTAATTGCTTTTGATATGGACGGAACCCTTTTAAACAGTAAGAAGGAGATATCAAGACGAAACTTGTCGGCAATTCACAAAGCGGTGGAAAAAGGGAAAGTGATTATTCTCAGTACGGGAAGAGGTTTGACCGAATTAAAAGAGTATCAAGGTATATTAAAGGAGGTACAATATTTTAATTGTGCGAATGGAGCACTTGGCTTTGATCAAAAGAATCGTCAAGTCATACATTCAAAAGCTTTAGACATTGAAACTGTCAAGCGATTGATAGAGATTTCTTTAAAGGAAGATGCTATGATACATCTGATGACAAAAGAATCCGTGTTTCAAAAGGATCAGGTTGTTCAGATGCAAAAATATGGATTGGGAGATTATCAGGCTACATATACGGGAGAGGCTGTGGAATGGGAGAATCTGGCAAAAGAATATTATAAAAATCCATTTCCAGTAGAAAAGTATAGTGTCCACCATACCTCAGAGGAGAGCAGGGCGCGCACAGAGAAACGAATTGTAGAAGCCGGACTGGAAGTAGAATTGGTCTATGCGGACAAGACTTCTTTAGAAGTATCCGAGCGAGGAGTCAATAAGGGATGGGGCATCCAAAGGATTTGTGAATATTTAAACATTCCGATCGAAGATACGATTGCAGTGGGAGATTCAGATAATGACTATACAGCCTTGGAAGTGGCAGGGTTTGCAGTTGCAATGGGCAATGCGAATGAGAAGATAAAAAAAGTGGCAGATGTTGTGGTGGGAGACAATGATCATGACGGCTGTGCACAAGTAATTGAAGAATATGTATTATAAAAACAACAGAAAATCCCTATGGATGTTGGCAAGTTCTATGTTTATTTTTGGAACCATTGGCATTTTTAGAAGATATATGTCATTATCTTCGGGAATTTTGGCTTTTACTAGAAGTATAATTGGCGCATTATTTCTATGTGCTTTTATTAAAATCAAGGGGGAAAAGATAAAACGTAGAATTGGCTATAAAGTTCTGATTGGACTTGTCATTTCCGGCGCAGTTATGGGAATGAACTGGATTTTATTATTTGAAGCCTATAACTATACGACCATTGCAACAGCTACCTTGTGCTATTATATGCAGCCCGTTATCGTGATATTGCTTTCACCGCTCATTCTAAAAGAAAGAGTTACGTTAAAAAAGCTGTTTTGTGCATCGATATCTATATTGGGAATGATATTGATATCAGGTGTGATGGATCAGGGTGGTGTTCAGACAGGAGAATTAAAAGGGATTTTTTTCGGCCTTGGAGCAGCAATTTTTTATGCGGCGGTTGTGTTATTGAATAAAAAAATTGGAAATATCGATGTTTACGAGAAAACCGTGATTCAGTTATTATCGGCGGCAATCATTCTAATTCCGTATCTACTTTTGACAGAAAATATCGGTGACGTACAGTTTGGTATGACAAACATTGTCATGTTGCTTTTTATCGGGATTGTCCACACAGGAATTGCTTACATTTTATATTTTGGAAGTATGGACGGTGTAAAGGCACAGACAATTGCAGCGTTTGGCTATATAGATCCGGTGACTGCATTAATTTTGTCTTCGATTGTCCTGCAAGAATCTATGAAAATGTGGGGAATGATTGGAGCGGTCTTGATTATCGGAGGGGCAATGTTAGGAGAGACGAAATTTTCGTAAAAATAGTCAGAAAACTTTGGTATTTATCAGTTATATGTGGTATAATGATCACACATAGACAATGGAAGAATATGTTATTGACATTTCGAAATCAAAAAAGATAAAGGATGAAATAAAAGTAACGAGTTGCTATGGAATACAATTAGATAAAAGACTATGAGATACGAATGGGGGAAAATGTATGAAAAGGATGAAAAAATATTTATGGTTGTCATTTGTAATTGTGATAGGATGTCTGTTCTTTTTTGGAAAAGAGGCGGAGGCTGCAAAAGTAGATTTTTATAAACGGTTTGAGAGCGGGGTGTCCGATTTTGTAGATTATGATTTTAAATTGAATTGTAAGTGTAAAATGACAGTCACAATGGAAACTTTTGCAGAAGAAGATCCAGATGATGAATATTATGAATGGGAAAATTCTTTATTAGTGGCTATATACGATGAGTCAGATGATGAGCTCCTGGAAATAGAGGTAAAC
>JAAVYC010000058.1 GCA_022790905.1 Lachnospiraceae bacterium
AAAAGAGATGGTAACCGGATTTATCAAATTGAATGGTATTACGGTGGGCACTGTTGCAAATACTTCGGTCGTACATGATGAAAACGGGGAAAAGAGTGAGACTTTTGGCACCGTTTTAACAGCAAAGGGTTGTGAAAAAGCAGCTGAATTTATTCAGTATTGTGATGCTTTCAATATTCCTGTTGTATCATTGACAACTGTAACGGGATTTAAGGCTGCAAAATGTTCAGAAAAACGTCTTGCTAAAATGATGGCACGTTTGACTTACGCATTTGCAAATGCAACAACAGCAAAGATCAATCTGATCACAGGCGATGCGTTTGGAAGCCCTTATGTGATCATGAATTCTAAATCCATCGGAGCAGATTTAGTATATGCATGGCCAAGTTCTAAAGTTGGCATGATGGATTCTAAATTAGCAGCAAAGATTATGTATGCGGATGCAGATTCCAATGTCTTAGACGAAAAAGCAAAAGAATACGAAGCTTTACAGTCAAATGTTGAGAGCGCAGCAAGAAGAGGCTATATTGATTTGATTGTGGACCCGGCAGATACGAGAAAATATCTGATTGCAGGATTTGAAATGTTATTTACAAAAAAAGTAGAAGGGCCGATGAAAAAGCACGGAACGAAATAGAAAGGTGAAGTTTATGAAGAAAAAAATATTGCTGATGGTAAGCGTGTGTCTGATGATACTGGGACTTACAGCATGCGGAAAAACGGATCCTAAATCTGTGGACTACAATGGCTACACATATGACCAGTTAAAGACCGTAACGCAGAATACTGTCGTTACTTTGGTCAACATGACAGACGAGCAGAGAGAGGCATATGAGACCAGTGAAGATGAAGTCACACAGAATATCGTGAAACGATGGAAGGATGCTACTTCCGGTGTTGGTTCTTATGTTGGACTTTCTGATTTTAAGATTACAAAATCGGGAAAGACACTTACCTGCGAACAACTGATCAAATTTGAAAAACGTGATGTAATTTTAACTTATGTATATACTTACTACTCCATGGAAGTAAACGATGTGACAGTGGATAAGGTTTATTCCCTCGGTGAAAAGATGAACAAGGCGGCAATGAATACTTTGATGGGAATGGGAACAGTATTTGCAGTATTGATTTTGATTTCTTTGGTAATCAGCTGCTTTAGAATTTTCCCATATCTGGAGAAGAAAAAAGCTGAGGAAAATGCGGACTCTAAGGCTGCAGATAGCGGAACACCGCAGATCACAGATATGGTGCAGCAGGATGATTTAGAGTTAGTTGCTGCCATTTCTGCTGCTATTGCCATGGCTACGGGAAGCTCTACAGATGATTTTGTAGTTCGTTCTATTAAGAGAAGATATTAATTGTAAATGATTAGGAGGAAATCGAAATGAAAAGTTATACAATTACCGTAAATGGAAATGTTTATGATGTTACTGTAGAAGAGACAGGTGCAACAGCACCGGCGGCAGCACCAAGAAAAGCAGCGCCGGCAATTCCAGCGGCACCAGCAGCGCCGGCAGCAGGGGCTGGCAACATCAAGATTGAAGCAGGAGCAGCAGGAAAAGTATTTAAGATTGAGGCAAATCCTGGAACAGCTGTGAAAAAAGGTGATACGGTGTTGATCTTAGAAGTTATGAAGATGGAGACACCGGTTGTAGCGCCGGAAGACGGTACTGTAGCAAGTATTGATGTAACAGTTGGAGACGCAGTAGAGGCAGGCGCTTTACTCGCAACATTGAATTAGAAAAAGCCAGGAGGATAAATTATGAGTTACGTAGGAGAAACATTGTCCAACCTCCTGCATCAGACAGCATTTTTAAATCTGACATGGGGAAACTTTGTCATGATTGCTGTGGCATTCATATTTCTGTTTTTAGCGATTAAAAAAGAATATGAGCCATTGTTATTAGTTCCGATTGCATTTGGTATGCTGTTGGTGAATATCTATCCGGATATCATTATGAGTCCGGAGGAGACGAGTAACGGTGTAGGTGGTTTATTACATTATTTTTATATGTTAGATGAGTGGTCCATTCTGCCTTCTCTGATTTTTTTAGGTGTAGGTGCGATGACGGATTTTGGGCCTCTGATTGCGAATCCAATTAGTTTCTTGCTCGGAGCAGCGGCACAGTTTGGTATTTTTTCAGCATATTTCCTTGCAATTCTTCTGGGATTCAACGACAAGGCTGCGGCAGCCGTATCCATTATCGGTGGTGCAGATGGTCCGACCTCTATTTTCCTTGCAGGAAAACTAGGGCAGACGGGCTTGCTAGGGCCGATTGCCGTGGCGGCGTATTCCTATATGGCGTTAGTGCCGATTATTCAGCCGCCGATCATGAAATTATTTACAACCAAAAAAGAACGTGCAATCAAAATGGAGAATTTAAGACCAGTATCCAAGTTGGAGCGAATCCTGTTTCCGATTATCGTTACAACCATTGTATGTTTGATTCTCCCGACGACGGCTCCATTAGTAGGTATGCTGATGTTAGGAAACCTTTTCCGTGAAAGTGGTGTCGTACATCAGTTGACAGAGACCGCGTCGAATGCATTGATGTATATTGTTGTTATCCTATTGGGAACTTCTGTAGGAGCGACTACGAGTGCGGAAGCATTTTTGAATATTACTACCATTAAGATCGTTATTTTAGGTCTTGTTGCCTTTGTATTTGGAACAGCGGCAGGTGTTTTGTTCGGAAAATTGTTGTGTCACCTGACAAAGGGAAAGATCAATCCATTGATTGGTTCCGCTGGAGTATCAGCAGTTCCTATGGCAGCTCGTGTATCACAAAAGGTTGGAGCGGAAGAAGATCCGACGAACTTCTTACTTATGCATGCAATGGGACCAAATGTTGCCGGAGTCATCGGTACTGCTGTAGCGGCCGGCGTATTTATGGCAATCTTTGGAATATAAAACAGCGAAGCGGCTGAATGGGAGGAGAAAATCATGGCAGAAAAAAAACCATTAAAAATTACAGAAACTGTCCTTCGTGATGCACATCAATCTCTGATTGCAACGCGAATGACGACAGATCAAATGTTACCGATTGTTGAGAAAATGGATCAGGTCGGCTATCACGCCGTAGAGTGCTGGGGAGGCGCGACGTTCGATGCTTCGTTACGTTTCTTGAAAGAAGATCCATGGGATCGACTTAGAAAATTAAAAGACGGCTTTAAAAATACGAAGTTACAGATGTTGTTTCGCGGACAGAATATTTTGGGATATCGTCCATATGCAGACGACGTAGTGGAATATTTTGTACAAAAATCTATTGCAAATGGAATTGATATCATTCGTATTTTTGACTGTCTCAATGATATCCGCAATTTACAGACGGCAGTTAGCGCATGTAATAAAGAAAAGGGTCATGCACAGGTAGCGCTTTCCTATACATTAGGCGATGCCTATACACTGGATTATTGGAAAGAGATGGCGAAAAAAATAGAGGATATGGGTGCTGATTCCTTATGTATCAAGGACATGGCAGGTCTCTTAGTACCGACAGAGGCTACGAAGTTAGTGAAAGCGTTGAAGGAAGCTACAAGTATTCCAGTAGAACTTCATACGCATTATACTTCCGGTGTCGCTTCTATGACATACATGAAAGCAGTAGAAGCGGGCTGCGATATCATTGATACCGCGATGTCACCGTTTGCGCTCGGAACTTCTCAGCCAGCGACAGAAGTTATGGTTGAGGCATTTAGAGGCACTGAATATGATACAGGACTGGATCAGGATAAATTAGCTGAAATTGCAGATTACTTCAGACCGATGAGAGAAGAATGCCTAGAGAGCGGATTGATGAATCCAAAAGTATTAGGTGTGAATATCAAGACTTTGTTATATCAGGTACCGGGTGGTATGTTATCTAATCTGATCTCTCAGTTAAAAGAGCAGGGAAAAGAAGAGAAATACGAAGAGGTATTAGCAGAAGTACCACGCGTTCGTAAAGATCTCGGAGAGCCACCTCTTGTAACGCCTTCCTCTCAGATTGTAGGTACACAGGCAGTGTTCAACGTACTGATGGGAGAGCGCTATAAAGTAGCGACAAAGGAGACCAAAGACGTATTGCTTGGAAAATATGGTCAGACGGTAAAACCGTTTAATCCAGAGATTGTAGACAAAGTGCTCGGCGAGGATAAGAAAAATGCCATCACTTGCCGGCCAGCAGATCTCTTAGAGCCAGAGCTGGATAAATTAGAAGCTGAGATGAAGCAGTGGAAACAGCAGGATGAAGATGTATTGACGTATGCATTATTCCCGCAGGTTGCCACAGATTTCTTTAAATATCGTGAGGCACAGCAGACCGGTGTGGATC
>JAAVYC010000059.1 GCA_022790905.1 Lachnospiraceae bacterium
AGAAGAAAATTAAGTTATGGTATAATATTCAAAATAGAAATTGAAATACGGGGAGGTGAAAAGGACGTGATTATACGAACAACAGAAGTAAAAGAGTTAGAGGAAGAATATCAGGCAGACGGTAATCGCCTGGTCGTTTATTATGGTGATGAGAATAGTCAAAAAGAACAGCTTTTAAGATATTTCATGCAGGGAAAAAAGGTGTTTTACTATCGCGCAAGACCTGCATCAGAAAAGCAACAGCGCGCCATGATGGGGTCTGAGATCTTAGAGCAGTATCATGCAGTTTTAAGCAAGTATACATACGAAGAATATTTCAACAGAATCAAAAGTGGAGATGCCTCAAAGCTCGTAGTGCTGATCGATGAATTTCAACACATTGCAAAAAAGGATCCTACATTTTTAGAAGCCATTTTTAAGTTAAAAACAAAACAGCTTTATCCAGGGCCGGTATTGATTGTTCTGGCAAGTTCTGCCTTTAAATGGATTGATGAGGAAGGGGAGGAACTTTTTGGAAAAAAATTAAAAAAGGTTGATCGCTTGATACGCTTAGAAGATATGAATTTTTTAGAAGTAGTACATGCATTTTCCGATTATTCCGTCAGCGAATGCGTACAAGTCTATGGTATTATCGGTGGAGTGCCAGCCTATGTAAACAGGTGGGATGCGAAAAAAGATTTGAAATATAATATCTGTAAACAGGTGCTGTCACAGAGTGGGAATTTCTTTCACGAGGCAGAGCGTGTCGTGGGAAGAGAGCTCAGAGAACTCTCTGTCTACGATACGATTCTATGTTCACTTGCCGCGGGTAATCGAAAATTGAATGATATTTTTCATGATACAGGATTTTCCCGCGCAAAGATCAGTGTCTATTTAAAAAATCTGATTGCCTATGACATTGTGGAAAAAATCAGTGTATTTGAGACTGGAGGATGGGAGAATGCTCAAAAAGGGCTCTATCAGATCAAGCATACCTTCATTCATTTTTGGTATAAATTCATTTACCCTCATATGAGCCGTTTATATGAACTTTCACCGGAAGTGTTTTATGAATACTATATAAAAGAGGAATTGGATGAATACTTAAATCGTTATTTTATAAAAGTTTGCAGGGAATATCTGTCTCTTTTGAATCTGCATGATCAGCTTTCCATCAAAACCGTGAAGTCCGGAATCTGGATCGGAAAGAAAGGAAACATTGACATTGTGGCCCAGGATTCTATGAGAAGAAATATTGTGGCTATCTGTAATTGGTCAGAACCAGAGTTGACGGAGCAGATGTGGGAGAATTTGGTTTTTGCTATGGAGCAGGCAAAGATTAAAGCGGAACAGTATTATCTCTTTTCAGCGCATTCTTTTGATGAGGCGATTTATAAAAAGGCAGAAGAAAACCCATTGATAAAACTGATAGATATGAAAGAGTTATAGGAGTCATTATGGCGAAAGCTTTATATATTACTGAAAAACCGAGCGTTGCTCAGGAATTTGCAAAAGCGCTCGGATTAAAAATGAATAACCACAATGGATACAAGGAAGCGGATGAGGCGATTGTAACATGGTGTGTAGGGCATCTGGTGACTATGAGCTATCCGGAAGTCTATGACGAAAAATATAAAAAGTGGAGTCTTTCGACGCTTCCTTTTTTGCCGGAAGAATTTTTATATGAGGTGATCCCCAGTGCGGCGAATCAATATAAAATAGTGGCGTGGCTTTTGAAACGTGAAGATGTGGATACGATCTATGTCTGTACCGATTCAGGACGGGAAGGAGAGTACATTTACCGACTCGTGGAACAGCAGGCGGGAATAAAAGGGAAGAAGAGAAAACGAGTCTGGATTGATTCCCAGACGGAGGAGGAGATTCTTCGCGGGATTCGAGAGGCAAAAGATTTGTCAGAATATGATAACCTTTCGGATTCCGCTTATCTCAGAGCGAAGGAAGATTATCTGATGGGAATTAATTTTTCCAGGCTTTTGACGCTAAAATATGGAAATGCGATTGCAAATTATCTCCATGAACGCTATGCTGTCATTTCGGTTGGACGAGTGATGACTTGTGTGCAGGGAATGGTAGTGCGCAGGGAAAGAGAGATCAGAAATTTTGTCAAGACGCCTTTCTATCGGGTGCAGTGTAGTATGGATTTGCAGGGGACGCTGATCGAGGGGGAATGGAAAGCAGTAGAGGGGAGCCGATATTTTCAATCGCCAAAACTTTATAAAGAAAATGGATTTTTAAAGCAAGCAGATGCAAAAGAGCTGATCTCTTCGCTTTCCGGTAAAGAACAATTTTTAGAAAATGAAACCGGTCTTTATCAAGATACGGATGGGCTAGAGGCGCTTATATGGAAAGTGGAAAAGAAGAAAGAACAGAGAAAACCGCCTTTGTTATATAATCTGGCGGAACTGCAAAATGATTGTTCTAAATTTTTTAAAATCAGTCCCGATGAGACGCTTCGCGTGGTGCAGGAATTATACGAAAAAAAATTGGTGACTTATCCGAGAACAGATGCGAGAGTGCTCTCTGTTGCTGTTAGCAAAGAGATCACAAAAAATATCAAGGGATTGCTTCAAATTCCGGGAATACGAAGATTTGCCGAGGAAATTTTGCAGAAAAAATCTTACCAGGGATTGGCAAAGACCCGTTATGTCAATGACAAGCAGATTACAGATCACTATGCGATTATTCCGACGGGACAGGGGATTGGCGCAATCAAAAGTCTCTCAGTGCTTTCTGTAAAAATCTACGAGGTGATTTCTAGAAAATTTTTGGCAATTTTTTATCCGCCAGCTATCTATCAAAAAATTAATATCGTGGCACAGATCAAAGAAGAAAAATTTTTTGCGAACTTTAAAATGTTGATTGATCCGGGATATCTGCAGGTTATGGAATACTCGTTTTTTCAGAAGAAAAAAGAAGAGAACGGAACAGAGCAGGGAGAAGAATTCTGCGATAAAGAACTGCTGGAAAAAATTTTAGCCGTAAAAAAAGGAGTTTCTTTGCCGGTTCGCCAAATGATGATTAAAGAGGGAGAGACGACGCCCCCAAAACGCTATAATTCCGGTTCTATGATTCTGGCAATGGAGAATGCAGGACAGTTGATTGAGGACGAAGAACTGCGTGCCCAGATCAAAGGAAGTGGAATCGGGACGTCGGCGACGCGTGCGGAGATATTGAAAAAGTTGGTCAATAATAAGTATCTCGCTCTGAATAAAAAAACGCAGATTATCACACCGACACAGCTTGGAGAAATGATCTATGATGTGGTCGATACATCGATTAGACCTCTTTTAAATCCAGAGTTGACTGCAAGCTGGGAAAAAGGCTTGACTTACGTGGCAGAGGGAAGTTTGACAACAGATGAATATATGGTAAAATTGGAGGGATTTATCAAAAGGAGGACGGACGTTGTCTTAAATCTTAGAAATCAATATGCATTATACTCCTATTTTGATCATACGGCAGAATACTATAAAAAGAAAAGTAACATAGAGAAAAACAACGCGAAAAAGAAATCTGGAAAAAAATCTGAAAAAAGGAAGGAAGGGAATAATGGAGAACTGTAAAATTCAAAATCTGTATTCTTTGGAGGAGACGATTGCAAAAGATTTGTTTGAGGGTGTAATCTATCCATGGGAAGTACTTCCAAAGATCAAAGACTTTATTATAGAATTGGGAAATACGTTGAATGCAGAGCAGTATGAAAAGTGGGGAGAAGATGTATGGGTGGCAAAAACGGCTAAAATCGCTCCGACAGCATTATTAAATGGTCCTTTAATTATTGATGAAGAGGCTGAAATTAGACATTGTGCTTTTATACGTGGAAGTGTGATTGTGGGAAAAGGGTGTGTGGTAGGCAATTCCACCGAATTAAAAAATGTTATTTTGTTTAATTCCGTTCAAGTTCCCCACTATAATTACCTCGGAGACTCAATTTTGGGGTATAAATCCCATATGGGAGCCGGCTCTATTACCTCAAATATCAAGTCGGATAAAACGCTTGTTGTAGTGAAAGATAAAAATACTGGAGAAGAAATTAAAACAGGACTTAGAAAATTTGGAGCCATGCTTGGAGATTATGTGGAAGTTGGCTGTAATTCTGTCTTAAATCCTGGAACTATAGTGGGATCACATAGTAATATTTATCCGCTCTCTATGGTGAGGGGGATCGTGCCAGAAAATTCTATCTATAAAAACCGAAATGAAATTGTTCCGAAATTGAAATAATTGCTTGATGTTTTCGACATTTTATGAGAGAATAAAGTGAAGTACGTTAAGGAGTTAACGAACTATAATTTCATCTCGAAAGGAGTCTTAAAATGATTTACACACAGGAAGTTCAAAACATGTGTCCGGTTGCCAAAGGTGCAAAACACGAACCGGCTCCAATTCCGGAAGAAGGTAAATGGATACATTCTAAAAAAATTGAAGATATCTCTGGTTTCCCACACGGTATAGGCTGGTGTGCTCCACAGCAGGGTGCTTGTAAGCTTTCATTAAATG
>JAAVYC010000060.1 GCA_022790905.1 Lachnospiraceae bacterium
CAGGTAATGCGTGACTTTGAACCGGATTGGATCGTATCTATGGGTGGCGGTTCACCGATCGATGCTGCCAAAGCGATGTGGGCATTCTATGAATATCCGGATACTACATTTGAAGACTTATGTATTCCTTTTAATTTTCCAGAGTTGAGACAGAAAGCAAAATTTGCAGCAATTCCTTCCACATCTGGAACAGCTACAGAAGTAACTGCTTTTTCTGTTATCACAGACTATGCAGCAGGTGTAAAATATCCGTTGGCTGATTTTAACATCACACCGGATGTGGCAATTGTAGATCCTGAACTGGTAGAGGCTCTTCCGCCAAAACAGGTAGCTTATACAGGAATGGATGCCCTGACACATGCCATTGAAGCATATGTATCCACTTTGAATTGCGCATTTACGGATCCTTTGGCATTACAGGCAATTGAGATGGTATTCGATTATCTTCCGGCTTCCTACAATGGCAATATGAAGGCAAGAGAAGAGATGCATTATGCACAGTGTTTAGCAGGAATGTCATTCTCAAACGCTTTGCTTGGTATCGTGCATTCTATGGCACACAAGACAGGCGCTGCATTCTCAACAGGCCATATTACACATGGATGTGCCAATGCAATGTACCTTCCATTTGTAATTAAGTATAACGCAAAAGAGCCGGTTGCTGCAGCACGCTATGCAGAAATTGCCCGCAGAATGGGATTGGCTGGCGCATCTGAGCAGGCGTTGATTAACAGTTTGTGTGAGAAAATCGATGCATTTAATGTACAGTTAAGCATTCCGAAAACATTGAAAGAGTTCGGTATCAAGGAAGATGAATTCAAAGAAAAGATTGCAAAGATTGCTGAACTTGCTGTAGGCGATGCATGTACAGGATCTAATCCTAGAGAGATTGATCCAGCTACTATGGAAAAATTGTTTACTTGTATTTATTACGGTACGGAAGTAGATTTTTAAGATATTTCCTACATAATCAGAACAGAAAAAGGGGCCATTTGTTTTTGCAAATGGCTCTTTTTGTTGTATGAAAAAATAGGGTACAGCAGTTGCAAGTGTAGGGGGAATCGAGTAAAATAAATACTTAGTATATCGCTTGGTATAAAATAAGGAGACAAATCTATGAGTAGAGCAGATCATATCTTTATTGATATGTGTAAAGATATTTTGGAACATGGTGTGAGCACAGAGGGAGAGAAAGTCCGTCCTCATTGGTCAGATGGGG
This sequence comes from Lachnospiraceae bacterium, assembly GCA_022790905.1. Lineage (GTDB taxonomy): Bacteria > Bacillota > Clostridia > Lachnospirales > Lachnospiraceae > Maccoyibacter. The sequence continues at coordinate 1,220 of JAAVYC010000060.1, forward strand.
CCAGTGCTTATACAATAAAAAAGTTTGGGGTCGTTAATCGCTATGATCTTGGAGAGGAATTTCCGGCTATTACGCTGCGAAAAACAGCCATTAAGAGTTGTACAGATGAGATGCTTTGGATATGGCAGAAAAAATCCAATAATATTCAGGAATTAAACAGTCATATCTGGGATGAATGGGCGGATGAGGATGGCTCCATTGGAAAAGCGTATGGTTATCAGCTGGGGGTCAAACATCAGTATAAAGAGGGCATGATGGATCAGGTGGACCGGGTGATCTATGATTTAAAGAATCATCCGTTTAGCCGCAGGATTATGACGAATATCTATGTACATCAGGATCTGCATGAGATGAACCTTTATCCATGTGCTTATAGTATGACGTTTAATGTCACGCAAATTCCAGGAGAAGACAAGCTGACATTGAATGCCATTTTGAATCAGCGGTCGCAGGATATTTTGACGGCGAATAATTGGAATGTCTGCCAATATGCGGTGTTAGTTCACATGTTGGCGCAGGTCTGCGATATGCAGGCGGGCGAGCTGGTACATGTGATTGCAGATGCTCATATTTATGATCGGCATATTCCATTGATTGAGGAGCTGATTACAAGACCGGTTTACGATGCGCCAAAATTTTCTTTGAATCCCAAGGTGAAGAATTTTTATGATTTTACACCGGAGGATGTAAAGATTACGGATTATGTGACAGGGCCGCAGATTAAAAATATTCCAGTGGCAATATAGCTGATGAGGAGGAAGAACATGAACTTGATAGCAGCGGTGGATCGGAATTGGGCAATTGGACTGCGTAATAAATTACTTGTAAGTATTCCGATGGATATGAAATTTTTTCGTGAGGAGACTACGGGAAAAGTCGTCGTTATGGGAAGGAAGACGCTTGAGAGCTTTCCGAATGGACAGCCACTGAAAAATCGTGTCAATGTGATTTTGACAAAAAATGCGGATTACCAGGTAAAAGGTGCAAAGGTGGTTCACGATTTAGAGCAGTTGCAGGAGGAATTGAAAAAATATCGCGATGAAGATGTCTATGTAATTGGCGGAGAGAGCATTTATCGTCAGCTCTTAGATTTGTGCGATGCGGCGCATATTACAAAGATAGATTATACATATGAAGCAGATGCCTATTTTCCGAATCTGGATGAAATGGAGGATTGGGAAGTTACAGCGGACAGTGAGGAGCAGACCTATTTTGATCTGGAATTTCGTTTTTTGAAATATGAGAGAAAAAGAGAATGTTAGAGAACTTTTTATATAGCATCAATGTGACAATTCCTATTTTTGCCGTGATGGTACTCGGCTGGTGGCTTCGGCAAAGAGAGATGTTCAATGACAATTTTGTTGAGATTGCCAACAAATTCAATTTTTCTGTGACGTTGCCTTTTCTGGTATTTCGCGATATTGCGGCGGTGGATATCAGAGCGGTTTTTGATCTAAAATATGTCCTATTCTGTGCCATTTCGAGTTCCGTCTGTTTTTGGGGAATCTGGGGATTGGCGAGATTTTTTATAAAGGATAAGACACTTATCGGAGCCTTTGTGCAGGCGGCTTTTCGCAGCAGTGCTGCTGTTATGGGGCTGGCTTTTATCTCAAATCTCTATGGACCGTCGGCGATGGGGCCTTTGATGATTATCGGGGCAGTGCCGCTTTATAATATATATTCCGTGATTGTTTTGACTTTTGAGGCGGAAGGTGGAAGAGAAGATTCTCAAAAAATCAAGGAGGCGGCTGTCAATATAGTCAAAAATCCAATTATTATCTCGATTGCATTGGGATTGGCAGTATCTCTTTTGCGACTGGAATTTCCAGTCGTGGTGAATAAGACCATCGGTTATGTCGCGCAGGTGGCGACACCGCTTGCTCTGGTAACTCTTGGAGCAGGGTTTGAGGGGCGAAAAGCGTTGGCGAAGATGAAACCGACACTTTGGGCGGCCTTTATTAAACTTATTGCGCAGGCGACCATTTTTATCCCAGTTGCTATCTGGATTGGATTTACCGGGGAAAAATTGATTGGTATCATGGTTATGCTTGCAGCTCCCGCGACACCGAGTTGTTATATTATGGCGAAAAACATGAAAAACGATGGGATTTTAACGGCAAGTATCGTGGTAAGTACGACATTGCTCGCAGCATTTACACTGACAGGCTGGATTTTTATTTTGAGAAGTCTGGGGTTTATATAATAGAGGAGGAAGTATGGATATTACAGGCAGAAAATTATTTGTAAAAGCATTGCAGGAAGAGGGCGTTGATACTATATTTGGATATCCAGGCGGTATGGTTACGGATCTATTCGACGAGCTGTACAAACAGGATGTGATCGATGTAGTTCTTCCACGGCATGAGCAGGGATTGATCCATGAAGCGGAGGGCTATGCAAAGGCGACAGGGAAGGTAGGAGTCTGTCTTGTGACCAGCGGACCTGGGGCAACGAATATTATCACAGGACTTGCAGATGCTCATTATGACAATATTCCATTGGTGTGTTTTACTGGTCAGGTGCCGCTTGATATGATTGGAAACGAGGCATTTCAGGAAGTGGATATTGTTGGGATGACCAGAAGTGTCACAAAATATGGGGCGACAGTCCGCAATCGAAAAGATCTGGGGAAAATCATTAAGATGGCGTTTTATATTGCGACGACAGGAAGACCTGGTCCGGTTTTAATTGATTTGCCTAAAAATATCCAGACAGAATCTGGTTCAGGTGTATATCCCAATCATGTGGATATACGGGGCTATAAACTCAATGAAAATGTGCACATCGGTCAGTTAAAAAAAGGATATAAGTTATTAAAGAGTGCAAAAAAACCGTTATTTTTAATTGGCGGAGGAGTCAATGTGGCAAAAGCGAATAAAGAGCTTAGGGAACTCGTGGAAAAAACGGAGATTCCGGTTGTCACGACCGTTATGGGAAAAGGAGCAATCCCGACAGATCATCCATATTATGTTGGAAATAGCGGTATGCATGGAAGATATGCAGCAAATATGGCTGTCGGGCAGTGTGATGTTCTTTTCTCAATAGGGACGCGCTTTAACGACAGGATTACGGGAGATTTAAATGAATTTGCGCCTCACGCGAAAATTGTTCATGTAGACGTGGATACAGCCTCGATTTCAAGAAATGTTGTGGTGGATGTTCCGATTGTGGCGGATGCGAAACTTGCAATCGAAAAGCTTCTAGAATGGGTAGAATCGCAAAAGACAGAGAAATGGAGAGCACAGATTGCAGAATGGGAAAAAGAAAATCCGCTTCAAATGAGAAGAGACCGTGGTTTGACTCCGCAGATGATTATGGAGGGAATCAATGAAGTTTTTGAGGAAGGGATCCTTGTCACTGACGTAGGACAGCATCAGATGTGGGCGACGCAGTATATTGAATTAAATGAAAAGAAAATGCTGATCACATCGGGAGGTCTTGGAACGATGGGATTCGGACTTCCGGCTGCAATTGGGGCAAAAATCGGATGTCCAGAGAAAGATGTCATCTGTATTAGCGGAGATGGCGGTTTGCAGATGAATATTCAGGAGCTTGCAACAGCGATGTGTCAGGAGGCAAATGTAATTATCTGCGTGCTCAATAATTACTATCTGGGTATGGTAAGGCAGATGCAGCAGCTATTTTATGGAAAGAGATATGAGGCTACCTGTCTTCGAAGGAGAAAGAGTTGCGCTAGGGATTGTAAAGGGCCGAATCCGTCATGTCCAGAATATGAACCGAATTTTGTGAAGTTAGCAGAAAGTTACGGGGGATGTGGAAGGCGAATTGAGAATGCGGATGAGGTTATCACAGCATTTCAGTGGGCGCGTGAGCAAAAAACACCAGTGATTCTGGAATTTATGATCGCGACGGATGAATTGGTTCTTCCGATGGTAAAAGGCGGTAACCCGATGAGTGAGATGATTTTAAAATAAGGAGGAGAGCCAAATGGAACGAGAAATGAAAAATCGGTGGATTGCGTTATATGTAGAAAACGATGTCGGTGTTCTGGCGAAAGTATCTGGGCTTTTTTCCGGAAAATCTTATAATCTGCGAAGTCTCACAGTGGGAACGACGGAGGATGAGACAATTTCACGTATGACGATCTGTGTTATGAGTGATGACATTACATTTGAACAGATCAAAAAGCAGCTGAATCGTATGGTAGAGGTCATTAAGGTCATTGATTTGACAGATATTCCAATTCATATGAAAGAGATTTTATTTGCAAAGATAAAAAAATGTACAGTGGAGGAAAAAGCGGAAATTTTTCAGATTGCACAGGTATTTGATGTTCAGGTGTCGGATATTGGAAGCGACAGTGTTCTCTTAGAATGCAAACTTCCAGAGAGACGCAACAATGAATTGATTGCACTTTTAAAATCAAAATTTAAGCAGATTGAAGTGGTAAGAGGAGGAGCGGTGGCGATTGAATCGATCAGTACTTCTTGCCGGTAAATATTAAAGAGGGAATGCAGCTAAAATGCGCATTCCCTTTTTGTATTCAATAGAATTAAAGTTGTGATTTAATGGAAAATGTTGTTTAACGTGCAAGGATTTCTGTGACTTCTCCGATATACATCGTATGATAATTATTTAGATCGGCATTTGCATACCATTTTTCATCAATACTGATATCGGAAAATGTTTCTTTTGTAATCGGCACAGCTGCCATTTTTTTACAGAGAAGTATCAGACTTCCCTCATCAACAAACGGGATTCCATCGTGATTATTTAAAGTGAGACCGGAAGTTTTAAATTTGTCTTCCTGACGTCCTGAGACCGCTCCAAAATATTTTAAATCATTCTTATATTTTTCTTCAAAAAAGTTCATAGAAAAAGTATCGTTTTGATCGATGAATTCTTTTGTATATCTGGAATCACGGATGAAAATAAAAGCGACATTCTTGCCCCAGAGAACTCCGAGACCGCCCCAGCTTGCTGTCAATGCATTTGCCTTTTCCGGCGTCCCAGCGGTAACTAACATCCATTCTTTTCCGATTTTTACAAATGGATTAACTTCAAATAAATCTGACGGATAAGTCTGAAATGTGTGCATAAATAGTCTTCTCCTTCCTTTTCTAACAGACATATGATGAATTTTTAGCTCACAATCTTTGGTTATTGTTTATCAAACATGTGAGCATGCTTTTTTCGTTATCATTTATTATAACATAAAAAGGAAATATGGTGTATAGGAAATCTGACGAAATCATAAATTGTAATCATAAAACAGAAAAATAATATAAAAATAAGTTATGTGGTATATAAGTCTTTGGAATAATCTTGACACCATAGAAAAAAAGTATAATAATTGACAACAAAAGAGGAATGGTGATATGCAAAAGTGGAGGTTTGCTTATGGAAATCAGATTTGAAAAATGTAAAAAATTAAAAGAGAAACCGGATCAAAAGAATCTTGGATTTGGAAAATATATGACAGATTATATGTTTGTGATGGATTGGACGAAAGAGGAGGGATGGAAGGATGCCAGGATTGTTCCTTATGCTCCGATTACCATAGATCCTTCCTGTGTGACTCTGCACTATGCACAGGAGACGTTTGAGGGGATGAAGGCGTACCGTACGGCAGATGGAAAGATACAGTTGTTTCGTCCGGAGATGAATGCAAAGAGAATGATTAATTCGAATGCGAGACTCTGTATGCCGGAGTTTCCGGTAGATATGTTTGTCGAGGCAGTAAAAGCAATCGTAAAAGTAGAGGAGGACTGGGTGCCATCTGAACCGGATACATCTCTTTATATCAGGCCGTTTATGTTTGCGACAGAGAATGCGCTGGGTGTCCATATGGCAACGGCCTATAAATTTATGGTGATCTGTTCTCCGGTAGGAGCTTATTATGCGGAGGGAATCAATCCGGTTAAAATTTTAGTGGAAGATGAGTTGGTACGCGCTGTAAAAGGTGGAACCGGATTTACAAAGTGTGGTGGTAATTATGCGGGTTCTATTTTAGGACAGGTAAAGGCAGAAAAAATGGGATATTCCCAAGTGCTTTGGCTGGATGGAGAGCAGCGTAAATATGTAGAAGAAGTTGGAACCATGAATATTATGTTCAAGATAGATGGAGAGATCTATACGGCGCCGATTGAGGGAACGGTACTTCCGGGTGTTACGAGGGATTCGATGATTCACATTTTAAGAGACTGGGGTTATAAAGTGAATGAAACGAAACTCTCAATTGATGATTTGATGAAAGCTGGTCACGATGGTAAGTTAGAAGAGGTGTTTGGAACCGGAACGGCAGCGGTTGTTTCACCGGTAGGGGAATTGCGCTATAAAGATGACGTCATCACAATCAATGATTTTAAAATCGGAGAATTGACACAGAAACTGTACGATACCCTTACAGGAATTCAATGGGGAAAACTGGAGGACAAATACAACTGGACAGTGAAAGTCTAATAAAAAGAAGCCTCAAGGCTTCTTTTTTGTTCTATAGGAAAATTCAGATGTTGTTATTTGCCGATGAGGAATATAGGATGATACTCAATTTACATGGACTAAACGGAAGTAGGCATAATACAAATTACAAACTGCTTTTAAAAATATATTCAAAAGATAAAATCATTTCTCCGCAGATTGATTATGAAAACATATCCCCGCTACAGCTAGTAGAGGACTTGCAGCAATATAGGGAGGTAGATTGTATGGTGGGAAGTTCGCTTGGCGGATTCTATGCATATGTTTTAAGTAGTATATGCAAAGTTCCGTGTGTGTTGGTAAATCCATGCATTCCGCCAGAGAGGTATCTTCCTTTTCTTGTGGAAGAGTATGCGTTTACAAAAGAGCTTATCTATTTAAGTGAAATGTATTCTGATAATCCACAGATCGTTTATATGATTCTTGGCATGGATGATGATCTGCTCTCCCCCTCTTATACAGAACAGATCGTAGATTTTACAAAAATATGGAAGATCAATGGCGGACATAGCATGGCGGGAAATCAGCAATTCTATTCCCTGTTTTTGCACCTTTTTTCTTTTTTTGCATAGAATATGTTGAAGAAAAATACGAGGTTTTCTATGGCAGCAGGTAGATTAAGAGCCATGCAGAATGAAGGTGTGGACAGAGGAAAATTGCAGGTAGTCGTAACGGGGCGAAGAGGAAGCCGGCCAATTGAGAATGCAAGAATTCAATTGTATTATACGGGTGACCCGACTAGTCAGATAGAGGAATTAGAAACGAATGATTCTGGACAGACAGAGCAGATAGAATTGGCAACTCCGCCATTGGAATATAGTATGCAGCCGAATCAAAGGCAGCCTTACGCAGAATATACGATACAGGTGACGGCGAGAGGTTATTATCCGCTTAATATCTCTGGTATCGATGTACTTCCAAATGAGATATCCATTCAGGAAGTAGAATTAGAGGAAATTGTGGAGGGTGAGGAAGAGGAAGAAAATATTGTCATTCCTGCACATACACTATATGGAGATTATCCTCCGAAAATAGCGGAGGCTGAGGTGAAGCCGGTTGCGGAAACCGGAGAAATTGTACTTAATAGAGTCGTAATCCCAGAATATGTCATTGTACATGATGGTGTGCCGACGGATTCTACGGCAAAAAATTATTATGTAAGATATCGGGATTATATTAAAAATGTGGCTTCTAGTGAAATTTATGCCACCTGGCCGGATGCGACATTGCGCGCGAATATATTGGCGATTATGTCTTTTACTTTGAATCGGGTGTATACGGAATGGTACCGAAATAAGGGATATGATTTTACGATTACCTCTTCTACGGCATACGATCACAAATGGATGTTTGGAAGGAATATTTTTACAAATATATCTCAGATTGTAGATGAGATGTTTATTAATTATTTGTCCAGACCGAATGTCAGACAGCCGATTTTGACACAATATTGTGATGGGGAAAGAGTTACCTGTCCGAATTGGATGACACAATGGGGGTCTAAATATCTAGGAGATCAGGGTTACAGTGCGATTGATATTTTGCGCTATTATTATGGAAGCAACATGTTTATCAATACTGCGACTCAAGTATCCGGTGTTCCAGCATCCTGGCCTGGAATCAATTTGCAGGTTGGAGCCAGAGGTAATAACGTCAGGGTAATTCAACAGCAGTTAAACGCCATTTCACAGAATTATCCGGCAATTCCAAAAGTCGCAGTGGATGGCATCTTTGGGGAGGGAACAAAAGCGGCCGTGCAAAAGTTTCAATCCGTTTTTAATATGCCGGTGAGTGGAATTGTGGATTATCCGACCTGGTATAAACTTTCTGCTATTTATGTGGCAGTGACAAGAATTGGAGAACTTTATCAGTAAGAGATTCTTTTAAAGACAGGAGAATTGTGTTAAAATGTAGCTCAACGGTGCCAGAGTCCGTTGCGCTACATTTTTGTTCTGATTTTTGGAGGAATTATGCCGAATTATAAGATGATCATACAGTACGAAGGTACGAAATATAAAGGATGGCAGGAACAGAAAAATACAGATGCCACGATACAGGGAAGGCTGCAGAGAATCTTGGAGCGAATGAGCAAAGAGGAGATTGATCTGCAGGGGTCTGGAAGAACCGATGCGGGCGTTCACGCTAGAGCACAGGTGGCGCATTTTCATATGAGGGCCTTCGGGGATACGGAAAAGATGAAAGCCTATGTGAATGAATATCTCCCAGAAGACATTGCTGTTTTAAAAGTTGAGCTGGCAGACGATCGTTTTCATGCCAGGCTCAATGCCAAGTCAAAAACATATGAATATCGGATTTTTAAAGGGGACAAGCCGGATGTCTTTGATCGCCGTTATGTGTTCCCGATTGGAGAAAAATTAGATGTAGGGTCGATGAGGCAGGCAGCAAAGTATTTGGAAGGAACACACGATTTTAAAGCATTTTGCGGAAATCGCAGAATGAAAAAATCTACCGTGCGAACGATAGTTAAGATTGAAATTGAGGAGATAGAAAGAGAAATACGTCTGCGTTTTACAGGAAATGGATTTTTGCAGAATATGGTTAGAATCTTAGTGGGAACTCTTGTCGAAGTCGGAAGAGGAGAGCGAAACGTCGAGGAAATGACAGAGATTATAGAGAGTCGGGACAGGCAGAGAGCTGGAGCTCTGATGCCGGCTAAAGGACTGACTTTGATGGAAGTGAAATACAGATGAAACAGTTAGAAAAATGGACAGTGATGGCGAAACGCGCAGATTTCTATGAAATCGGAAAACGTTTTGGGATTGACCCGGTCATTGCAAGGGTTATCCGCAACCGAGATGTGATTACGGAAGAAGAGGTGGGACTTTATCTGGGTGGTGAGATAGAGGATTTATCGGATTCCCATTTATTAAAAGATATCGACAAGGCAGCAGAAATATTGGCACAAAAAATAGAACGGCAGAAAAAGATACGTATCATAGGAGATTACGATATCGACGGGATTCAATCCTCTTATATTTTGTGGGAAGGAATCGAGAGGCTGGGAGGAGTTGCGGAAACTGTGATTCCCGATCGTGTCAAAGACGGATATGGAGTCAACGAACATTTAGTAGAGTTGGCAGTACAAGAGGGAGCAGATACGATTTTGACCTGTGATAATGGAATTGCCGCAGCGCCGATTTTAGAAAAAGCGAGGCAGGCAGGCCTTACCGTAATTATAACGGATCATCATGAGATTCCGTTTGAAGAAAAGCAAGGGCAGCGAAAAGAGATTTTGCCAAAAGTGGATGCAATTGTAAATCCGAAACAACAGGATTGCCTATATCCGTATAAAGCACTTTGCGGTGCAGTCGTGGCATGGCATCTGATCCGTGTCCTCTATGAAAGAATGGGCAGAAATATAAACGAGACAGATGAATTTATAGAAAATGCGGCTTTTGCAACGGTCGGGGATGTGATGGAACTGCAATTTGAAAATCGAATACTGGTCAAAGAAGGGCTGCGAAGACTGAACAGGACAGAAAACATTGGGATGCGTGCTTTGATTCAGACAAAAAATTTACATATGGGAGCAATACGCGCTTATCATATCGGATTTGTGTTAGGTCCATGTCTGAATGCAAGCGGACGTCTGGATACAGCAAAAAAAGCGCTTCTTTTATTAAAGACAAGAGATGAGGTACGCGCAGCAGAACTCGCAGAAGAATTAAGCGGGCTTAACGAAGAGCGCAAGGAAATGACGATGTGGGGAGTTGAAAAAGCCATAGCGGATATAGAAAGAAGTGGGATGCATGGGGATAAAATCTTAGTATCCTATCTTCCAGACTGTCATGAGAGTATTGCTGGAATCATTGCCGGCAGGATTCGCGAGCGATATAACAGGCCGGTCTATATTTTAACAGACAGCGGAGATGGCGCGAAGGGTTCCGGACGATCAATAGAAAATTATTCTATGTATGAGGAACTCTGTAAGTGCAGCAGTCTGTTAGAAAAATTTGGCGGTCATCCAATGGCTGCAGGTCTTAGCATACAGAAAGAAAATATAGATTCATTTCGCGAACAGTTGAATCAAAATTGCGAATTGTCTAACGAAGATCTTATTCCCAAGATAAAAATTGACGTTCCGATGCCACTGGACTATCTGAGTGAAAGCTTAATCAGACAATTAGAACTCTTAGAGCCTTTTGGAAAGGGAAACGAGAAACCGGTTTTTGCGGATAAAAATATCCGGATTCTTTTTCCAAGGATTGTTGGGAAGAATAAAAATGTCGTCAAGATGCGAATTGAGACAGAGTCCTCGCAAAGATATGAGGGCGTGTATTTTGGAGAGGCGCAGGAATTTTTACAGTTTTTAAAAGAGAGGCAGGAAGGAATTTCGATTGTGTATTATCCGCAGCTAAATACATATTCCGGTCAGACACAAATAGAGATTGTCGTTTTACATTATCGTTAGAAAGAAGTTGCGCAGAAACAGGAAAAATTGTACAATACAATCATAAAGCATTACTAAAGGAAGGATATTTATGCAGCATATACTTTTAGTTGATGATAATCTGACAAGTTTAAAACAGGCAGCAGCCTTATTAAAAGACCACTATAAAGTTAGCATGGTGAAGTCGGGAACACAGGCGCTGGAATTTTTGAAAAAGTTTACGCCAAATCTTATTTTGCTTGATATCGAGATGCCGGAGATGGATGGTTTTGAGACGATTCGCAGGGTGAAAAGTGATGAGAGGTTAAAAAAAATTCCGGTTATTTTTCTGACGGGAAATCACGATACAGCGACAGAGATGAAAGGGTTTGAGTATGGAGCCGTGGACTTTATCACGAAACCTTTTTCTCAGGAAGTTATGTTTCACAGAATTAATTTGCAGATTGAGCTGTTTGAATATCAGATGCAGTTAGAGAC